>NZ_JAAKOE010000016.1:0-116784 GCF_049171255.1 Aeromonas sp. 603757
TCTGGTGTCTGGTGTCTGGTGTCTGGTGTCTGGTGTCTGGTGTCTGGTGTCTGGTGTCTGGTGTCTGGTGTCTGGTGTCTGGTGCGGCAGCGTAAGGCCTCGTCACGCCCAAGTCAAAGCCGCGCTGACTGGCGCTGCGGGCAGGTGGTGCTCAGGCAGCAAAGCGGTAACAAAGACGATATACTCGGCCCCACGATTGATGACGGGAGAGACGGTTTGCAGACTTATCTGGTTGGGGGCGCAGTGCGGGATCGCCTGCTGGGATTGCCGCAGGGCGACAGGGATCATCTGGTGGTCGGCGCCACCGTGGAGCAGATGCTGGCGCTGGGTTTTACCCAGGTCGGTCGCGACTTTCCCGTGTTTCTTCACCCCAAAACCCAGCAGGAATATGCCCTCGCCCGTACCGAACGCAAACAGGGTCAGGGTTACACCGGCTTTGTCTGCCACGCCGCCCCCGATGTGACCCTGGAGCAGGATCTGCTGCGCCGGGACCTCACCATCAACGCCATCGCCGAGGATGATCAGGGCCAGCTCCACGATCCCTACGGAGGCATCAAGGATTTGGAAAAACGGCTGCTGCGCCACGTCTCTCCCGCCTTTGCCGAAGATCCGCTGCGCATCTTGCGGGTCGCCCGCTTCGCCGCCCGCTTCCACGCTCAGGGCTTTACCATAGCGCCGGAGACCCTCACCCTGATGAGCGAGATGACGGCCGCTGGCGAGCTGGCCCACCTCACGCCGGAGCGAGTCTGGAAGGAGCTGGAAAAAGTGCTGCTGGGGCCAACCCCGCAGATCTTTATCGAGGTGCTGCGCCAGTGCGGCGCCCTGAAGGCGCTGTTCCCAGAGATTGATGCGCTGTTTGGCGTCCCCGCCCCGGCCAAGTGGCACCCGGAGATCGACACCGGCATCCACACCCTGATGGTGCTGGAGCAGGCGTGCCGGATCTCCCCGGAATTGACCGTCCGCTTTGCTGCCCTCTGCCACGACCTTGGCAAGGGAGTAACCCCCAAGGAGTTCTGGCCCAGCCATCATGGTCACGGCCAGAAAGGGCTGCCGCTTATTCGCGCTCTGTGCGAGCGGTTCCGGGTACCCAATGAGTGCCGGGATCTGGCGCTGCTGGTGAGCGATCTGCACACCCACATCCATATTGCCTTTGAGCTCAAGCCCGCCACCCTGCTCAAAGTGTTCGACAAGGCTGATGCCTGGCGTCGCCCCGAGCGCTTTGCCCAGTTGCTGGATGCCTGCCGCGCCGACTTCCACGGCCGCACCGGTTTCGAGGAGCGGGTCTACGCCGAGCCGGACTATGTGGCCGAAGCGCTGGCTGCCGCCCAGGCAGTGCCGGTGAAAGAGATAGTGGCGGCCGGTTACAAGGGAGAAGAGATCAAGGAGCAGCTCGCCAAAAAGCGCACTGATGCCATTAGCCGCATCAAGGATGAGTGGACCTTTATCGAGGAGTAACCTCGGCCCCATAACAGACGGCCGCCCTGATGATGAGCTCCGCAAGGAGAGCATCGCCAGGGCGGCCGTTTTGCATCCAAGTTTATATGTAAGGGGGCGCTAACCCCTGCTGGTGCTGTTATGCCGGACCAATTCGCTCCATCAGGCTCATATGGGATGAGCCATCGTGGCGCTTGAGATTCTGGCGATACTCGAACTGGCGCTGGCTCTCCTGCTTGAGCCCCAGCATCAGCGAATAGCACATCGCCAGCATGATCACCGAGAAGGGCAGCGCCGCTATGATGCTGGCCGCCTGCAAGGCTGCCAGGCCGCCAGAGACCAGCAGGATAGCAGCAACCAGCCCCTGCCCCAGACCCCATACGGCGCGGTGCAGTACCGGCGGCTCCTGATCACCGATGGAGAGCAGAGTGGTGATGACCAGCGTGCCCGAGTCACTGGAGGTGATGAAGTAGGTGCAGATGAGCAGGGTCAGCACGGCCTTGGCGATCCAGCCGAAGGTATCCCAGTGCAGCAGTTCGACCGTCTTGTAGAGCGCCAGCGTCACATCCTGATTGACCGCAGCGACCACGCCGCCACCGCCAAACAGCTCCAGATTCATCGCCGTACCGCCAAACACGGTGAGCCAGAACATGCCGAGCAGCGAGGGTACCAGCAGCACACCGAGCACAAACTCGCGAATGGTACGCCCCTTGGAAATACGGGCGATAAACATGCCGACAAACGGCGCCCAGGCAATCCACCAGCCCCAGTAAAACGCCGTCCAGCTCGACTGCCAGGCCGAGGTGCCGTTGGCCTCGGTGTTGGTCCAGAAGCTCAGTTTGACGATGTTCTGCAGGTAATCACCGATGTTCTGTACATAGGCGTTGAGGATATAGGTGGTCGGCCCCAGCACCAGAAAGAGTGCGAGTACGAAGACGCTCAGCCAGATATTGAGCTCGGAGAGGATCTTCACTCCGCGCCCGACCCCGGAGACCGCCGAGAGGGTGGCGATCAGGCTGATGCCACCAATCAGCCAGAGCTGGTTGGACTGCGACACCGCCATACCAAACATCTGGTTGAGGCCGGTATTCATCTGGGAGACCCCCAGACCAAGGGAGGTCGCCACCCCGAAGACGGTGCCGAACACGGCCAGCACATCGGCCGCATGGCCCCAAAAACCGTAAATCCGCTCGCCAAGGATGGGGTAGAGCACGGAGCGGATCGCCAGCGGCAACTTGCGCCGGTAGCTGAAAAAGGCAAGTGACAGGCCGACGATCACATAGATGGCCCAGGGGTGCAGGCCCCAATGGAAAAAGGTGAGGCGCATGGCGATCTGGGCCGCTTCCGGGGTCATCCCTTCGGTAATGAATGGATTGCCCTGCAGATGGTTCATCGGCTCGGCGATGCTCCAGAACACCAGACCGATCCCCATGCCTGCGCTAAAGAGCATGGAGAACCAGGCGAAGTAGCCGAACTCCGGTACCTGGTCGTCGTCACCCAGCCGGATGCTGCCAAAACGGCTGAACATCAGGTAGACAGCGAAGAACAGGAACAGGGCGACCACCAGAATGTAGTACCACTTGAACCCGGCAATAATCTGATCCTTGGCACCGACAAACCAGGCGGCCGCGGTATCGGGAACAAATACGCCAAACAGCAAAAACAGGGTGATCACGGTGAGGGCCGTCATGGCCATGGTCGGGTTGAGGCCTTTCAATAGCCCTTTGCTTGCTCGCATCCAGCCTCCTTAGTCGTTGTTGAAAAAGTCTTCGCCCACATGATCACCGGCACCGCCGATGGCGCGATAGACCAGTTTGCCAGCCGCCTGTTCGCGGTGATCTACCAGCGAAACCGAGGGCTGGCCGTTCACGGCGTGACGCTTGCCGAGGAAGATGGCCATGGGGACACCCAGATTGGAGACACCGCTGGTGATCCAAAGGCGGTTGAAGTCGTAAGAGCCACCGATGAACTCCAGCTGGGCCAGGCCGGTATCGAGGCCGGTCAGATAGAAGTTCATGGCACTTTCGTCAGGAAAGAGGTGCACCAGCACATAGGCGTAGCGCAATTCATTCACCAACTCCTTTAGGTTGAAAGTACCTGTCTCACTGCAAGAGAGGGGTAACTCACCATCATAGTGGTGTACTTTGAGGTTGTTGGGGTCTTCATCATAGGCAGGCTGATAGCGCACAAAAGCCGAGGTATCAGGCAGTTCATAGCGCACTCTGACCACACGTAACTCGGCCACCAGAGACTTGATATCCAGCTCGTCATTCATCATTTAGCTCCTCAAATGTCAGGGTGAATTCCGTGAAATGTCCGTCAACCTAACACAAAATTGATTAGAGCAGAAATTATTACAACAAAAACCATATTGACCTTGTGACGAATTAGGCGGAAAATTTTGCCCCTCTCCATAGCCTTCCAATGATGCACACCCCATGGAAAAACATGATGAAGTACTGGTCGCCCTGCGCCAGATTATTCGTGCCATCGACATGCACTCCAGGCGCTTGATCAAAGAAGCCGGGCTCACTTCCCCGCAACTATTGCTGCTAAAAGGGATCGACGAGCTGGGACAGATCTCCATGCGTCAGCTGGCCGATCACACCAACATGAGCCAGGCCACCGCCACTACCATCATGGACCGATTGGAGAGCCGTCAACTGGTGCAGCGCGTTCGCAGCAATACCGACAAGCGCAAGGTTCACGCGACACTGACTGACGCAGGCCGCGCCCTGCTGGCCCAGGCCCCGACCCCGCTGCAAGAGCGCTTCATCCAGCGTTTTCAGGCGCTGGATGCGTGGGAACAGACCCTGCTGCTCTCCTCCCTGCAACGCATCTCCACCATGATGAATGCAGACGAAATCGACGCTGCCCCGGTGCTGAGCGTCAGACCCCTGACCGAAGAGCAAGCTTAAACAGCCACAGAATGACAGACATAAAAAAAGCTCCCGACCGGGAGCTTTTGTCTATCAGGCACCGGAGATAATTACTCTTCCAGGCTGATACCGATATTGGAGACGCCATCCTGAGAGGCGAATGCTCTGATAGCCAGGATACGATCGCTGTCGCGCTCATGGGCAACCCGCTTGAGCAACTCGACCTGAAACTCCAGCTCGGCCTCCATGTACTCGTGCTCGTAGAGCTCCTCTTCTGTCAGCTCCCGCTCCTCCAGCAGCTCGATAAAACCGGCCACAGTGCCAACGGAGGCATGGCTGGCATCGTTGGCCTCTTCGCCAACCCGGCAGATCACCGAGTTGTAGGCGCAGCCCAGTGCCACACAGGCATCCAGCGCCGGATAGGCGCCGTAGGATTCAAACTTGCGGGGATCCGGGATATGGGCTTCTAACTCTTCGAGAATGGCTCCCAGATTGACACGTGAGCCCTTGACGGTCAGATAGTTCCACATCTGATCCAGCGCGTGCCGGAAGGCATCTGCATTGCCAAAACCGGAAGCCTGGCTGAACAGGGCATAGTTGGGGTACATGCGCTCTGCCAGCGCCAGGGTGTAGACGGTCTGTTGCCAAGGCTGTAGCTCGGCCAGTCGCTTATAAAACTTGTCACCAAACACTGGAGTCGGATCCTTTGCAAAATGTGGGGCAGATTGTAGCCCACGAGGGGCGTGGCGAAAACGAAAAAGCGCCCTGGTCGGCTATGTTGCGCTGGCAACTCGGGTAAGATGGGACGAGAGCGGCATCTTGTCGCGCCGCAAATTCTGATAAGGAACAAGAGTATGAGCCAACGTACCCTTCTTTTGCTCAGCCAGGATAATGCTCACTACGAACGTCTGCTCAAGGCGGCCAACCTCCCTCATCTGCGCATTCTGCGGGCCGACAACCCGAGCGATGCCGAACAACTTATCGGCGAGGCCCATATTCTGCTGGCAGAGCCAGCCCGCGCCAAGCCACTGCTGCCCAAAGCCAACAAGCTGAGCTGGTTCCAGTCCACCTATGCCGGGGTCGACGTGCTGCTCGATCCGGACAGTCGTCGCAACTATCAGCTCACCAACGTGCGCGGCATCTTCGGCCCGCTGATGAGCGAGTATGTCTTTGGTCATCTGCTCAGTCTGACACGCCAACTTCCTCTCTATCGGGAACAACAAAGACAACGACTCTGGCAGAGTCACCCCTATCAGGGGCTCAAAGGGAAAACCATGCTGATCCTGGGTACCGGCAGCATTGGCCAGCATATCGCCCACACCGGCAAACATTTTGGTATGAAGGTGCTGGGCATCAGCCGCAGTGGTCGGGAGCGTGCCGGGTTTGACCAGGTTTATCAGCTGCCTGCGCTCAACAAGATGCTGGCGCAGGCCGATGTCATCGTCAGCGTGCTGCCTGCCACCCGCGATACCCGTCATCTCTTCAATGCCGCCCGCTTCGAACACTGCAAACCGGGCGCCATCCTGTTCAACGTCGGTCGTGGCAGCGCTGTACACTCGGGCGATTTGCTCACCGCACTGCGTACCGGCAAGCTGGCAATGGCGGTGCTGGATGTATTCGAGCAGGAGCCGCTGCCCGCCGACAGTCCACTGTGGGGACAACCCAACCTCATCGTCACCCCCCACAACAGCGCCTACAGCTTTCCAGAGGATGTGGCCCAGATATTTGTACGCAACTACATTCGCTTTATCGATGGCCAGCCACTGGATGGCAAGATTGACTTCGACAAGGGTTACTGACCAACACTGCGCATGCAAAAAAGCCCCGCCAGTCTGGCGGGGCTTTTTCATTTCAGCTAGTGGCTACAGCGATTAACCGGCGGCCAGCTCCTTGCGGTAGCTCTTCACCTTGGCCAGGAACTGGCGACGCTCCTTGCCACTGAGCGGTTCAGCCATCGGCAGCTTGGCGGTCATGGCATTAACCGGACGGTTGTTGATCCGCAGCTCGTAATGCAAGTGAGCACCAGTCGAGCGACCGGTATTGCCGGAGAGGCCGATCTTGTCGCCCATCTTCACCCGCTGACCGGTTTTGACCAGCAACTTGCTCAGGTGCAGATAACGGGTAGAGAGGGTTCGACCGTGCTTGATGACGATATAGGTACCCGCCAGCGGGTGGCTGGTCGCCTTCTGGACCACACCGTCACCCGTGGCCAGTACCGGGGTACCCACCGGAACGGCAAAGTCGGTCCCCTCGTGGGGACGGATAGCACCAGTCACAGGATGCTTGCGCGCGGGGTTGAAGTTTGAGCTGATCCGGTAACGACTGTGGGTCGGATAACGGCGGAAACCACGCTCCAGGCTGTTGCCCTGACCATCGTAATAGTTGCCATCATCGGAGAGCCAGGCCGACACCGTCTTGCCCTGACTGATCATTTCCACACCCAGCAGCTGGCTGTTACCGGTGCTCTTGCCCTCGACTGTCTCCTGGCGTACCAACACCTTGAATTTATCGCCCTTTTTCAGATCCTGGGCAAAGTTCAACCGCCACTGGAACAGGTTGGCAATCTTCTGGATATGATTGGCAGGAATGCCAGCATTGCGGGCACTGACATAGAAACTGCCGTTGATCACGCCACTGTAACGCTGCGGCTGCCACTCGACCTTCTCGTTGATCATGGAGGCAGTATAAGCATCGTCACTGCGCGCCATCACCAGCGTCTGCTTGATGTTCAAGCGGATCTTGAGTTGTTGCAGAATGTTGTCCTGATCGATCAGCAGCTCTATGGTCTGGCCCGGTTTCAATCTGGCCAGATAGTTCTTGCTGTCCGCATCAAGTACCTTGTAGAGAGTAGTGGTAGAGAGTCCCAGATTGTTAAAAATGGCGGTCAGGTTCTCACCATTACGCACCCGGTAATCCTGCCACTGCGGTGCGGTATCAACAGGGATATCGTCCTCTGCCGCACTCTGATCAACCAGTTCGTGGTCGGGGATTTCGTTAAAATCGGTGTTGTTTTCGTTGGTTGCTGTACCGGCGGTATCAATGGGCAACTCAAGACGCAGCGGCCGCTCGAGGATGTCACCCGGAGCTGGCAATAATGCCACTGCTGACAGGGTCATGGCCGTCAGCATCAGCATGGCGTAAAAGTGTTTGCGGGGAACCGGTGGTTCCCAATTGGCAGCCTGTACTACCAAGGGACGGAGACGTTTCATCCGCTATCCTGTATTTAGATCTAAAGAGTGTGAGTTGCGATGTCAGTTGTGACAAAACCGTATAAAACTGTTTGTTGGACACAAATAGTTACAAATAGTTCATCACAATCTGCATGAACCTCACATTTTATGCATAACCCGCCCGGATGGGCAGAAATGATCGTCTTTTTTAACCATTTTTTCCTATTTTTAAGAACCGGGTCGGATTCGATACTGAATAGAAACCCAAAATGTTGCGATAACTTTTCCATGGAGTGGATATGTCGTTAGCAAAACTGTTAATCAGAATAATTGTCGTCCTGTTCCTGATCGGTGCAGCGCTGCTGTTTGCACTGGAAGTCACGACAGTCCGCCAGTCAATCCTTGATCAGATG
Source organism: Aeromonas sp. 603757 (assembly GCF_049171255.1). Classification (NCBI taxonomy): domain Bacteria; kingdom Pseudomonadati; phylum Pseudomonadota; class Gammaproteobacteria; order Aeromonadales; family Aeromonadaceae; genus Aeromonas; species Aeromonas sp. 603757. The sequence goes on from NZ_JAAKOE010000016.1 coordinate 7,897, forward strand.
TCGGCCAATCTGGAGACCGCCATCACAGCCCTTGGACTGGTACTGCAAGGCACCCTGCTCAATGATGATCAGGTGCTGGCCGAAACCATCGTCAATGCCATGTTCGATGGCGGTTTCGTCAGCTCGGTCATGCTGGTGGATCCGGATGGTCAGGTGCTGTTTCAGAAGGTATTCCACTCTACCCAGCAGAATGTTCCCGGCTGGCTTCCCTCGGTTATCGGCATGCCCCCTGTCAAGATTGAGCAAGAGTTGACCGATGGCTGGCGCATGCTGGGCACTCTGACCCTTGAGGGACATAGCGGCTACGCCTATCAGCATCTGTGGAATGCCATCAGTCGCACCGGTCTGGCTCTGCTGGCGGGCCTCGTCGTATTTACCCTGATCATCTCTTTGGTGTGCAAACGCCTGCTGCATCCCCTGGAGCAGATCAACCTGCAGCTGATCCGTATCCGCAAACACCAGTTCAACAGCACCCTGCCCACCCCCTGGTTGCAAGACCTCAAAGAAGTGGCACTTTCCATCAACCAATTGGTTTCCGAACGCAAACGGGATCTGCTGCAACAACGACTCAAAATCACCCAGCTGGGAAAACAGCTGCCACTGACGCCCCCACAGCCGCTGCAAGGAGTGAGTCCACTGCCGGAAGGCGGGCAACTGCAAAAATTTGTCTCCACACAAGGGGAAATCGCCCTCTATCAGCGTTTCTTGCCCAGTCAGCCCCTCGGAGCCGACAGCGATCTCGCGACCATCCATAGCACCCTGGAGTTATGGCAGCGCTCCCATATAGAGGGGATCTTGCTACCCCTCTCCCTGCTCAATCATCCGCAATGGTCAGAAATCGCCCCTCTGCTAAGCCAGGGCCGCGGCAAAACACTGGATTGGCGCTGGGATGTGGCCACATTCCCTGCCCATGGCCAAGTCACATTGGCTGCGTTGCAGGAAAAGGGGTGTGAGCTCGCCTTCAGCGCCATTCCCCTCAATGCGGATACCTTCAATCAACTTGACCCGCTCAATCCCATCTTTATCAGCTGTCAGCTGACCGATGAACCGCTCTACTGGAATCTGCTCTCCCAAACCATGCATGCTGCTGGCTATACCCTGCTGGCAGAATCGGGAGAGTGTCGCGACATCGACAAACTGCGGACCTGGGGTATCGATGGTTATGCCAAGGAGACGCAATCATGAAGAAGCTCGCCATGCTGTTGCCCCTGCTGTGGCAACCCTGCCTGATGGCTGAAACCGTCACTATAACCACCGGGGGTGAGCAGGGGATTTATCACCAGATAACCAAAGAATTTTGCCGTCTGGCTCATGAGGTCGACGAGCAACTTGCGTGCAAGCTGCAGAGCTCATCGGGTTCAATAGAAAACCTGAAGCGACTGAAGAGTGGCGAGTCCTCCTACGCCATGGTGCAGTCAGACTGGCTGTATCAGGCAAGCAAGGGCTTGGGCCCTTTTGCCACGCAGCCGCAACCTGAGCTGCGCGCACTATTTGCCACCCATGCAGAGCCCTTCACCATAGTGATACGTGCCGATGGAGATATCACGTCACTGGAACAGCTCAAGCTCGCCCCCATCGATATGGGGTTGAAGAACTCGGGTACCCGCCAGACGGCGCTGGCCCTGTTCAACATCTTGGGAGCGAAAGAACAGGATCTCGATCTGAAGAGCATGGCCAACCTGCCGGATGCGCTCTGTAGCAAGCAGATCGATGCATTTGCACTGGTGATGGGACACCCTAACCGGATTGTGCTCGACACCGCCAAACGTTGCGCGGTCACTTTCCTCCCCATCGATGGGGCCACCCGGGATCAGCTACTCAAGGGTGTCAAATATTACCAACGCAGTCAGGTGCCTGCCCGCATCTACCCCGGCAATCTGAAGGCGACGCCCACCTTTGCTATTGCCGCCACCCTGGTTACCAATGCCACCATGCCGGAAGAGTCTGTCTATCGCCTGACCAAGGCCATGCTGACCCAGCAAACCAAATTCAATGAGCAAACTTATGGCTACGCCAATATGTTTCACCGGGCACGCAATAAAACCGGCCCTGTGCTGAGCATTGAACAGCATCCGGGCGCGGCGAAATATTTCGATGAGTTGAAGGCGGCGGGCAAGCTATAGCTGACGACGAGGAGAGCGCAGTTGCTCGCTGGAGAAACGGGTCTTCATCGATGTCCACTGCGCCAGCCGATCGGCACTCCCCGCCAGCGTCCCTTCCCGCCGTGACTTCATGATCCAGATGCTTTTGGCATCGAAACTGTAAACGGGAATGAGATCGGTACGCTTGCTACCCGGCAGGATCCGGCTGTTGATGTTGTCGAGCACCAGTGGATCAGCCTTGGGTGTCGGGAAGTAGAGCGTCACCATGTGGAACTGGTTGTAACGCACCGCCTTGACGTAGGCCAACCGCAGCTTCTTCTCATCCACCCCCAGCTCCATCAGGGTGTAGTACTTGGAGATGCTGTAATCCTCGCAATCCCCACCCCGGGCACCGATGAACTCCAGCGGATTGGCCCAGTAATCCTCATCTCCCCACAGCTTGGGGTCTTCACTGTAGGTGAGATTGTTGAAGTAGTTGTTCACCAGCTCGATCTTCTGCTGATCCGTGGTTCCCGCTCTGGGAGTGAGCAGACGAGAGAATGCCTCGGCCCGCTGGATGGCGCGGCCACCGTACACCTCCTGCAGTTTGGCCCGCAGATCGGGGCTGGCAATATATTCGGAAAGGCGCGAAGCCTGCACACTGGCGCAACATAGCGCCAGTGTGCAGGCCGGGATCAACAACCATTTCATACCGGACACTCCATGTCAGATGCTGGAGGTCAGTATAGTCCGTCCGGATGAGAGACTCAGCCGCTAATCAGCGACATTGGGCAAATGCGTCTGCCAGTTGTTGCATGAATTGGGGATAACCATCCGGGCCGAGCGGCACCTGTTCACCCACCTCATCAAGCAACAGCACCTTGGCGCCAGTATTGCGTGCCACCGATTCGATCACTGCCGGTGAAAATTGCGGCTCGGCATAAATGCAGCTCGCCTGCTTCTCTTCCAGTGCCTTGCGGATATCCACCAGGGTCTTGGCGCCCGGGCGACGCTCAGGGCTCACGGTAAAGTGACCTTTTGAACTCATGCCGTAATGGCGCTCCCAGTAGCCATACGCCTCGTGGAAGACAAAGTACCCCTTCTCATTCACTGCCTTCATCTGGCCGGCAATCACCTTGTCCTTGGCATCCACCTTGGCATCAAATGCCGCGAGGTTGGCGTCATAGCGAGCCTGATTGGCCGGATCCAGCTTGCCCAATTCACTTGCGATCGCCTTGGCAATCACCTTGGCCTGCGTCGGGCCAAGCCAGATATGGGGATCGACCCCTTCGTGATGATGTCCCTCATGCCCTTCATCATGATCATGGTTACCGTGCTCGTGGGCGGCATGATCGTGATCATCATGGTCATGGGAGTCATGACTATCCTGAGTCGCGTAGTTGAACAGCGGCATTCCCTCAACCTGAGTCAGGGCCAAAGCATGGGGATGATTGGCCAGCGGCTTGGCCATAAACCCTTCCAGCTCGGGGCCAACCCACACCACCAGCCCAGCACTGTTGATGCTGCGAATATCGGAGGGACGCAGGGAGAAATCGTGGGGAGAGGCGCCGGTCGGCAACAATACCTTGGGCTCACTCACGCCGTCAGTGATCGCTGCTGCGATGAAGCCAAGGGGCTTGATGGTGGTCAGTACCTCAATGGCACGAACAGGCAAACTCACCGCCAGCAGGGCAGTGAAAAGCGCAATAATTCTCATTGGTGAATCTCGTCAGGGGGTGAGTATGTGATAATATAACAGCCGCTTTTTGTTATATTATAACTCTCACTGGCTGTAAACCCCGGAGTTGTCATGAGCCAACTGGTAGAGCTGAAAGAGGTCTCTCTCTCGTTTGATGGACGCTCTGTGCTCGACAAGGTCTCCTTTACCCTCAATAAAGGCAAAATCACCACACTAGTCGGCCCCAACGGGGCGGGCAAGAGCACCCTGAGCAAGCTGGTGCTGGGCCTGCTCACGCCGGATTCGGGCAAGATCACCCGCAGCCGCGATCTGAGAGTCGGCTATGTGCCACAGCGCCTCTATCTGGATCCCACCCTGCCGCTGACGGTGCGACGCTTCCTGCAACTGGGCAAAAACAGCCGTCTCTCCATCGAGGAAGCTCTGGCCCGGGTGGGCGCAGAGGGATTGCTGGAAAACCGGATGCAAAAACTCTCCGGTGGCGAGATGCAGCGGGTACTGCTGGCTCGCGCCCTGCTGGTCAAGCCCGAGCTGCTGGTGCTGGATGAACCGGTGCAGGGTGTGGATATCACCGGCCAGATTGAACTCTATGCTCTCATCGGCCAGCTCGCCGCCGAGTTCAATTGCGCCGTGCTGATGGTCTCCCACGACCTGCATCTGGTGATGGCCAGCACCCACGAGGTGATCTGCCTCAATCGCCACGTCTGCTGTCATGGCGAGCCGGAAAGCGTGGCGCGCCACCCCGAATTTGCCCGTCTGTTCGGGCGACCGGAGCAGGAGGTGCTGGCTGTCTATACCCACCATCACCACTGCGACGGCGAACACCATCATCATGAACCGCAGGCCCCCGTCATCCGCCTGCCTTCTCGCAACAACGCTCACAGCAAATAGCGCAAGCAACAGGACATTCAAGTGGACAGCTTTCTGTTATACGCCCTCGCGGCCGGTCTCGGCATCGCCCTGCTGGCCGGCCCCCTCGGCAGCTTCGTGGTATGGCGCAAGATGGCCTATTTTGGCGACACCCTCTCCCATGCCTGTCTGTTCGGCATCGCGCTGGGCATCCTGCTGCAGGTCGATCTCACCCTGGCGGTGGTGGTCTGCTGCCTCGCCATGGCGATGCTGCTGGTGATCATGAGTCGCAACCAGCAGGTGGCGACCGATACCCTGCTCGGCATTCTGGCCCACAGCGCCCTGTCGCTCGGTCTGGTTACCTTGAGTTTTATGGATAACGTCCGGGTGGATCTGATGGCCTACCTGTTTGGCGACCTGCTCTCGGTACAACCGATGGACCTGCTCTGGATCTACGGCGGTGGCGCACTGGTGCTGCTCACCCTGTGGCGACTGTGGGATCCCCTGCTCTCCATGACCATCTCGGAAGAGCTGGCACGGGTAGAGGGGATCCGGGTCGATGTGCTGCGCTGCGTATTGATGCTGCTGATCGGGCTGGTGATTGCCGTGGCGATGAAGTTTGTCGGGGCGCTGATCATCACCTCCCTGCTGATCATCCCTGCCGCCACCGCCCGCCGCTTTAGCCAGACACCGGAGCAGATGGCCGGCTTTGCCGCGCTGATTGGCTGTCTCGCCGTGCTGGGTGGATTGACCCTCTCCTGGTATCAAGATACTCCGGCAGGCCCCTCTGTCGTCGTCTGCGCCACCAGCCTGTTTGTCCTAAGCCAGTTCAAGAAAGCTTGATGCAGCGCTAGAGCGGCATGCTCTGGCGTGTCTCCATCATCAGCCACTGGCGCAACCGGCTGATGGCGGGCTCATGGGCCCGCGAGCGCTTGCAGGTAAAGTAGAAGGCATCCCCCGTCTCCAGCTGGTGTACCGGCAAGGCCACCAGCTGGGGATCATCGGGCCGCAGCATGTAATCATTCACGAATGCCACCCCCTGATCCCAGGCCGCCGCCTCCATCGCCAACAGCACATGGCTGAAGTGGTGCATCCGTGCCTCGTCCGGAATAACCAGCCCGCCGGCCTTGGCCCAGCGCTGCCAATCCTCCCCCCGCGCCTTGTAGATGGACTGCACCGACAGCAGCGGCAACTGCCAGATGGCCTCAGGCCACTCCCCGCTGATCTGCTGCAACAGGCGGCGACTACAGACCGGAAAGAGCCGCTCCTGATAGATAAGATCGTGGCAGTAGCCCCGTCCGTGGGGTGAGACTGTGATAAAGCAATCCGCCACCCTATCAGATAGCTCAGGATCTTCCGCCACCATCTCCAGACTCAAATCCAGCTCGGGGTAGAGCTGGCGCAATCCAGCCAACCGCGGGATCAGCCACTTAACCGCAAACGAGCTGTAGACCGCGAGGCGCAACCGCATCTCGCCGCCACCGCGCAGCTGTTCGCTGCTCTGGGCAATCTGGCTAAGCCCGGCAGCAATCCCTTCGAAGTAGCTCTCCCCCTGGGTTGTCAGCGAGAGCAACCGCCCCTGACGCAGCAGCAAGCGCTCACCCAGAAAATCCTCCAGCAGACGGATCTGGTGGCTGACCGCACTCTGGCTGACGTTCAGTTCCAGAGCGGCGCGGGAGAAGCTGAGCAGCCGGGCCACCACCTCGAAATATTGCACCGCACGCAGGGGAGGAAGCTTCATTATCTAAATATCTCATGAATGGTCATTTTTTATCATTTTACTGGATATCAACCGGCACGCTACCCTCCCCTCATCTGAAGTGGGAGGTGGTATGAATGCAGTAGGGATCGGCATCCTTTATCTGGTGCTGGGCAATATGGTGGCGGTTTTTTCCGATGCGCTGGTCAAGGTACTGGAGCCGGATCAGCCCATCTTCCAGTTTGTCTTTTTCCGCCAGCTCTCGGCCGCCATTCTGCTGATGCCCTGGCTGCTCTGGTCATGGCGCCGCAATCCACCGGTGGCCATCAAGTGGCACCTGCTGCGGGCCCATATCTGGGCGGTCGGCGTCTGTCTGATGGTAGTGGCCCTCACCCGCTTGCCGCTCGCCACTGCCAACGCCCTCTTCTATGCCGCGCCGCTGATGATGGTACCGCTGGCGGTGTGGATGGCGGGGGAAGCGATCTCGCGCCAGAAGGTGCTGACCGCAGTCATCGGATTTATCGGGGTACTGATCGTGCTGCGCCCGACCGAAGTGAACTGGGCCGCACTGGCGGCGCTCGGGGTAGCGCTGTCGATGGCGCTCAACAATCTGCTGATCAAGCGGATCCCGCTTAAGCAGCCCATCGCCCAGACCCTGTTTTTCACCAACGTGCTGAGCATGCCCTTCATTCTCGCGCTGGCCTTGTGGGAAGGGGGCGACTGGCAGTGGCAGATGTGGTGGCCCGCCTTCGGCTCCTCGGCGCTGATCATGGTCTATGCGGGATTGTGCGTGGTGGCCTATCGCAAGGCGGAAGCGAGCAAGATCGCCTCGGCGGAGTACACCGGTCTGCTGATGGCGGTAGCCATCGGGGTATGGCTGTTTGACGAGCAGCCGGGTCTGCCGCTGCTGCTGGGCTGTATCTGTATCGTCCTGCCGCTTATCGCCATGGCGCGCAGCAAGCCAAAGCCGCTGGCCGAGCCAGCGGTCTAATACTCAGGGTCGTTTCAGCAAAGGGGCGACCCTTTGCTGCAGATGAGGGATGACCTCCTGCTCGAACCAGGGATTCTTTTTGAGCCAGAGGGTGTTGCGCGGTGAAGGGTGAGGCAACGGCAGCCAGCCTGGGCCATAGTCAGCCCAGCTGCGCACCGTGTCGGTGAGCGATCCCTTGGCAGCTCCCCGCAGGTAATGGGCTTGTGCATACTGGCCGATCAGCAGGGTCAGTTCGATATTGGGCAACAGCATCAATACCTTGTCGTGCCAGGTGGGCGCACATTCTGGGCGCGGCGGCAGATCGCCGGATTTTCCCCTGCCGGGATAACAGAGCCCCATCGGCATGATGGCGATGCGGGATTCGTCGTAAAAGGTGGCCTTATCGACCCCGAGCCACTGACGCAGCCTGTCACCGGAGGGGTCATCCCACGGGATACCGCTGGCATGCACCCGGGTGCCGGGCGCCTGACCGATGATCAGCAAGCGGGCACTCTCGGCCCCGCGGATCACCGGACGAGGCCCCAGCGGCAGATGAGCCTCACACAGACGGCAGGCCCTGATTTGCTCAAACAACTTATCGATTCGCTGCATGACGTTGATAGTACCAGCATTTCCCTGTTTTCCCTCTTGTGGAAACAGGGCGCGCCCCATACTATCGCCATGAGTGTTTAATTTAATAAACGGACAATAATGAAAAACTGGCTAGGTACCGGCACCGCGACCCTCTCCTTCATCCTGTGGGGGATGCTGCCGCTCTATTATCAATTCATGCCTGAGGTCAACATGTGGGAGCTGATCTCCCACCGGGTGCTCTGGTCTGTGGTGCTGCTGGATGCCCTGTTTTTGCTGCTTGGCCACAAGGTGCCCTGGGCACAACTGCGCAGCGAGCCGCGCCAGCTCGGCCTCATTCTGCTGGCGGGCCCCGTGATGTCCATCAGCTGGTGCATGTTCACCTGGTGCCTCACTACCGGGCAAGTGCTGACCACCAGCCTCGCCTTCTTTATGACCCCGCTGTTCAATATCGTATTCGCCGTCATCTTCCTCAAAGAGCGACTCACCCCGCAAAAGCATCTGGCGGTCGCCCTGGCACTAGCGGGGCTCGCCTACATGCTCTTCTGCTACGGCCAACTCCCCTGGTTCTCCCTCATCATGGGGGCCAACTTCGCCTGCTATGGCCTTATCAAGAAGAAGATCCACTACGACACCGGCACCAGCCTCTATCTGGAAGCCATGGTGCAACTGCCCGTCGCGCTGATCATCATCGGCACACTGGCGTGGCACGGGGAAGGGGCATTCGTGAACGGGGATTTGGCCGACAAGCTGCTGCTGATGGGCAGTGCGCCCGCTACTCTGCTGCCGGTGGGGCTCTTCTGCTATGCGGTGGCGAGAACCCGGATGAGCACGGTGGGGCTGCTGCAATATATCGAGCCCAGCCTCGCCTTCCTGCTTGCCATCTACTGGTTTGGTGAGGCGCCGGACCCCATCAAGGCGGTCGGTTTCGCCTTTGTCTGGGCAGGTCTGCTGGTGAGCCTGTTGCCGCTGCACCGACTCAAGCGCCGCCCTCAGGGCTTACCGCGATAGGACTCCAGCACCTTGTGCCAGCGGGGATCCTTGTCCATCTGCTCGGCGATGTCGTTGAGGGTGGCATGCAGCTCTGGGCGAGATTTGGGCAGCAGGATATGGCGGGTATAGCTGGATTGGGGGAATGGCGAGATAAACAGCTTGCCCTGATAGTGGTTTGAGTCGATGAAAAAGCCCAGCGCGGAGCCAGGCACCATGGTCACATCGATGCGGCCGCGCACCAGCAGCTCAAGATTGGTCTTCACCTTCTTGGCATCGTGACGCTCCAGCTCTCCCCTTGCTGCCGCATCGTCGATCCCCTGATAGCGGTAGCCCTCCACCCCGCCGAACACCAATCCCTTGAGGGAGTCGGGTCCGCGATAGGTGATCGGCTTGTCGATGTTCGAGATTAGCTCGTTGGTGTCGCGCATCACCGGAAAGGTCCAGAGATAACGCTCGCGATGGGGATCCCCTACCCAGGCGGGATTGACCCAGACCACCAGGCCATCAAAGTCGGGATCCGCCATCTCCAGCGCCAGCCGGGCGCGATTAACCAGCCAGAGCTCGATTCTGGGTTCCCCCCCCAACTTTTCATTGAGATACTTGACCAGCTCGCGGCTCAGTCCGGCATCCACTCCGGTATTGAAGGGCGGATGCTGATGGTAATCGTAGAGACGGATCGTCTCCCCCAGAGCCGGAACCGACAACAGTAACCACAACCAGAACCAGACTCTCATCGCACCTCCTTGCACTGCTTTTGAGTTTGGCACAGAGAAGTACAAATGATAAAACCTCCTGACGGGATATCCCCGCACGCCTCTCCCCCCTCTTCTCGCTGGTTTATCTATATGGTGCGCACCGCCACCGGCCTGCTCTATACCGGGGTCAGCACGGATCCTCAACGTCGTCTGCGTCAGCACCAGAGCGGCAAGGGGGCTCGCGCCCTGCGCGGCAAGGGCCCCTTGACGCTGGCTTGGCAGCAGGAGGTCGGCGAGAAGGGGGCAGCCCTGCGCCTCGAATATCGCCTCAAGCAGCAGCCAAAATCCTTCAAGGAGCAGCTGATCCACAGCCCGGCACTCTGGCAGAGCTGGAGCCCGCAGTGGTTACCCGAAACGACCCGACCTTAAGGGTTACAGCTAAAAAAAGGCCACTCGATGAGTGGCCGAAAAGGGGAAATCAGGGAGCATTTCATAACTTGTTGCACAACTACAGATAGGTATTGTTGCGCTGACGACGGTGGCTGATGAGCCAACAGACTGCCAGCGCGACCAGCAGCCAGGGGGCCAACTTGACGATCAGGGCAAGCATGCCGCTCAGCAGCCCCAGTAGTACAAACACGCCGCTGACCAGCAGCATGGCCACCAGGGTAAAGCCGGTCAGCGCCATGACCAGCAACACTCCCAGCAAGATGAAAAATTCCAGCATAACTTGCTCCTTACGGGCTCTCTGTGCCGCGGGGCTGCCTTGCGGTCAATCCAGCCAGCGTTTCAATTCATAACGGGGCGGCATCACCAGCACCGCCAGCAGATAGGCAGCCAGTGCCAGCGGTGGCACCAGGATCAGGGCGAGCAGGGCTACCACTCGCACCGTCACTCTGGAGATCCCCAGCCGTTGGGCAATGCCGGCGCAAACGCCAGTCAGCTTGCGATGGACAAGATCCTTGGGCCAGGGAGTCATGGTTATACCTCCACCTTCTGCCCCTTGAGACGGGCCAGCTCGCGCTCTATCTCGTCATTGAGCTCCAGCTCGCGGAACTGGGCCTCCAGCGAGGGATTCTGCCCCAAAATGGCCGCCTCCAGCTGGGCTTCCAGCTGATCGACCCGGCCTTGAAAACCGTCAAAGCGCGCCATCAGCTCATGCATGCGCTGGTTGTCCACCTGAGCGCGAGCACGAATGCGGCTGTGGGCCGTCTGCTCGCGCAGGGTCAGCAGTTTCTGCTTCTCCCGCGCCTCGGTCAGCTTGGCTGCCAGTCGCTCGCTGTCGGCGGTAAGCTGGGCCAGCACCTCGGCCACCCGGGCCTTGTCCTGTTCCAGCTGTTCACATTTCCTGGCCTCCGCCAGCTTCTCGGTGAGGGCGGCACGGGCCAGCTCCTCACGGCCTTTCTGGATGGCGAGCTCGGCCTTGGCCGACCACTCCAGGATCTGCGCCTGCAACCCCTGCTGGTGACGCTCCAGCTGTTTCTGTTCAGCAATCACGCGGGCGGCCTGGGTACGCATCTCGACCTGCACCTGCTCCATCTCTTCGATCATCAGGCGCAGCATCTTCTCCGGCTCTTCACTCTTGTCGAGCAGGCTGTGCAGGTTGGCATTTATCACGTCGGTCAGGCGGCTGAATACACTCATGGTCTGGCTCCTTGTTGATGGGATTGCTATCTCTTCCCATTGCATTACAAGAGCCGTGCCAAGAAAAATTATTGTTGTTTTACATATAGATGGGAATTTATCGAGGAAATTCAAGAAGGGTTTGTTGGTGAAAATAGCCAACCAGGTGGTGATTTTTACCAATAAAAAAGGGAGCCTGAGGCTCCCTTGTCGATTCATCTGCGATATCTAGTCAAGCTGCGTGGCTGTGGCCCAGCTTGCTGTCCAATTCGGCCAGCTTGGCCTCCATCCTGGCACGGCACACTTCGGAGAGCTCGCGAATGCCAGCGGCACCGTGCTCCTTGCTGCAGACCGGTGCCATCACTTCCACCAGCACTTCGCCGTTGTCCCAACGATTGAGGTCGATCTGACCGAAGTAGCTGGAGCAGACGATGGGCACCACGGGCACTTCAGCCTGTACCGCAGTGTGGAAAGCGCCCGCCTTGAATGGCAGCAGGCCACGCCCCTTGGAGCGGGTCCCTTCCGGGAACATCCAGATGGAGGTGCCGCGATTCTTGATGCGATCCACCACCTGACCTATGGTGCCGATGGCACGGGAGCGGTTGGAGCGGTCGATCAGCACGTTGCCGGATAGCCAGAAGATAAGGCCGAAGAAGGGGAGCCACAGCAGGCTCTTCTTGCCCACCGCCACCACACCGGGCTGCACCGCACCGGTCACGGTGAAGATGTCGAAGTTGCTCTGGTGGTTGCAGACGTAGACCGCCGGGCCGACCGATTTCACCTCGTCGGCCACCGTCACCTTGACTCGCAACCCGATCAGCGGGCAGACCGCGTGATACATGCGAGCGAAGACATAGACGTTGTTGGGATGGCGCGGACGAACCAGACAGAGCAGCAGGCCGAACAGGAACCAGAAAATGAGCAGCAGACCAAGCAGCAGCACACGGGCAATTTTGAGCATCGAACACCTCGAGTTTTAACTCGGCGCAGTATACTGATCCCCCTTTTAGCGAACAAGCGTTCGCCAAACAGAACCGACCACCCTCCCCGTCACGCCACCCACAGTGCTGCTCATCAATACGCCGCCGACTTGCCCCACCCGCCATTGGTCGTTAGGATGGCCCCATCTTGATGGACGGGGCGAACATGATGTTGCAACAACGGGTAGCGAAACATCTCCTGCTGCTGGTCTGCCTGCTGGTGCTCAATTGTGCGGCCCAGCCGCTGGCCCGGCTTGCCCTGCTCGATCACGCTCTCAGCTGTCAGGCACTGCCCGTTCCAGGCTCGGCAACGGATCAAGAGGATGCCAAACCGGCCAGCCCGCAGCTAGGCAGTTGCCAGCTCAACAGCAAGTGGCTGAGCGCCGCCACCCTGCTCTGCGTCGAACAGCTCTTCTTTGCCGTGGCGGTGCTGATCGCCCTGCTGGCTCCCCTTTGGCGCTACACACCGCCACTGCCCCCTCCCAGAGTCATCTCGCCGCCCGAGCGGCGTCTGCACCTCACCCTCTGCATCTGGCGGGAATGATTCCGGCTCTTTGCCATTGGTCATGACTCATGTTTGCGAGACCATCGCCGCCTTCTTGCACCAACGGGGCACGACTGCGGCGTACTGAAAACAGATTTACGGCATGGCGTTGTTGCAGGGGAATACCTTGCTGCCCCGACGCAACCACGACGACTGCCGACTAGCTTGCACAAGGCTGGCCACTTCAGGCTGGCACTACCCGATTTTAAGGAGTATCCATGAAACCGACTCTGAGCGCCCTGCCCCTGCTGGCCTCTCTCTGCGCAACCCTGCTGGCTCCGACCCTGCACGCGGCCCCCTTCACCCCTGAACAGGAAGCACGCATCAAGGAGCTGATCCGCGAGACTCTCATCGCCAACCCCAAGATCCTCGACGAGGCGGCCGAGTCCTGGGAGAAGCAGAATGCCGCAGCCCAGGAGGCCCAGCTTGGCAACTTCATCAAGGGCAACAAGAATGTGCTGTTCAACAGCGCTACCAGCCCGCGCCTGGGTGCTAAAAACCCCAAGCTGACGCTGGTGCTGTTTACCGACTACAACTGCCCCTACTGCAAGCAGTTCGATCCCCAGCTGACCAGGCTGCTCAAGGCCTATCCGAATGATTTGGGGCTGGTGATCAAATTGCTGCCGTTCAAGGGGCAGAGCTCCGCCAAGGCAGCCCAGTACAGCCTGACCCTGTGGCAACAGGATCCCGCCCGCTTCTTCGCCCTGCACGACAAGCTGATGAGCAAGCAGGGGATGCTGACCGAGGCGGACATCAACAAGGCGCTGGCGGCCACCGGCAATGTGGCACTCAAACCGGAGGGTAAAGCCACCGAGGAGCTGCGCAACAGCCTGCGCATTGGCACCCTGCTGGGTGTACAGGGCACACCGGCGACCCTGATCGGCAACCAGCTGGTGTCGGGCGCCATCCCCTATGAGGAGCTGGAGCAGCTGGTGAAGGCAGAGCTGGCCAGGCAGAGCTAAGGTCGGGGTCGCCCGCAGGGGCAGGAAGCGCTCGCACTGCGGCAATGGTGAGCCCTCAGGTCACCCCGTCTCCATGCAAAGAGCCCGGTATCACTACCGGGCTCTTTTTTCAGGAAGGAAAGGTGACAAACCAGCTCTATTGGGCGGGCGCCATCATCCCCTGCCCGAGCCGCCCTCTGGCACTGGTACGCTCGGCTTCGTCAAGCACACCATCTCCGTTCTTGTCCATTTGGGTAAAGAGGGCCTCATGATGCGCCATGAACTGTTCCCTGGTCGTGTCCTGCATCGGCCTCATGTTGCCCATGTTCCCCATCTTGCCAGGCATGGCCTTGCCTGACTGCTGCATTGCCTCGTGCATCTTGGCCATGGCTGCCTCTCTCTCGGCAATCGAGAGGGTGCCATCCTTGTCACTGTCCTGCCGGGTGAAACGCTGCTCGGCTCTTTCCATAAACTGTGCCTTGGTAATGTCCCCCTTGATGAACATCAAGGGCTCATCGATGCTCTCATCGGCAGCGATGGCGAAACCGCCAAGCAGCACCATAGGCAGAAGATAAAATTTGAGCATGGCTGTCCATTCCTTAGTAAGGGTCTCGGTACGGCCGAGGCCAACTGACGATCGCCAAGATAATCCCCGGCGCCTCCTGTAGTGTAGTCCCTGGACTATTCCCGACAGGGAGACAGATCCCAAGGTGCCCCGTCACGCTTTTCTGCCAGTGACCTTGCGTCCTATTCATGGCGATGGCAGGAGGTTTCCGTTAAAATGACGGGTTTTTGCCGTGCCTGATTTGCCAATCCCCACCATCAGGCACTCGCAGCGTGAATCCTATGATGCCAGTGATGCAGGATCTGCCATGAACAACTACTTTCGGGTGCTGGGCGTCAAGTCCAACGCCAGCGAAAACGACATCAAGAAAGCCTATCGTCGGCTGTCGAACCAGTACCACCCCGACAAGCTGCACGGGGCCAGTGAAGAAGAGAAAGAGCAGGCAGCCATCAAGCTGCACCAGGTAAAGCAGGCCTATGAAGTGCTGTCCGATCCGAAACAGCGGGCCGCCTTTATCAAGGATTTCAACAACGTCATCGTGACCGACCCCGCCTCCGCCATGCAGGAGATGTGGGATCAGTTCTACCCCTGAAACAGCAGGCAGAAAGAGCAACTATGCAAAAGAGATGGGACCAGGCGCGGCTCAAGTCGCTGCAAAGCGATGCCAGCGAAAACATCGAATCCTACCGGGATCAGGACGACCCCAAGGGGCTGGAACAGTTCACCGACCAGATGAAGAGCCTGCTGCTGGCCGATATGAGCATGCTGGAGTTTATGCCCGAGTATCTGCCGCTGGCCCTCTATGGCCGGGTGCAGTTCCCGGCTAAGGCCAAGTCGCAGTGGAACAAGTGGCTCGCCAGCGGCGAGCAGCCGAGCTGGGACGAGTTCAAGGTGAGCGTCGGCTTCAACAACGCCGCCCTGCCGCTGGTCAAGGCGGTGCGGGCCCAGAGCGAAGATCAGCTGATGGAAGCCTGCGCCGTGCTGTTCCTGCTCGACAACCCGCTGCCGCGCGGCAGCCACCGCAGTGATGACGACTATGAACTGCGCGACGAAGAAGAGGAAGACGGGGAAGATGCCGACGCCGACTACCATGGCGGCAGTGACCGCTATGGTGATGACGACGGCGATCAGGATATGTACGACGAAGTCCGTTTCTAATTGGGGCAAGGCATGAGCAACAGTCTGATAGAAATTACCGCCATCGAGATCAAAGAGCTGGCCGTTATCGAGCCGAAGCAGGCCAGCGAGAAGTTCGAGCTGATCGCCAAGACCATGTCTGACGACCAGCTGGCAGAAGTGATTGAAAACATTGATATCGTTACCCTGACCCAGATTAACGGCCAGCACGACATCTCCTTCCCCTCCATCATCTCCGAGCTGATGACCCCGGAGCGGATCCGCGACATCGTCTGCCAGCAGCCGCTCTACTGGGAAGAGGCGATCAAGAACAACGCTGACGAGCTGCAACAGCACACCTTCGACTTCCTCAACTACCTGATCCGCACCCAGGATAGCGAGGCCAAACAGCGCGAGATCCTCGAGTGCGTGGCCGAAGACCCGGCCGGTCTCTTCTACCTCGCCATCCCCTTTATCGAGTTCTATCGCGGCGATCGCTATGAAGAGGACGAAGGCTATCGCGACGTGCTGCATGCCGAAGAGGAAGATCTCGAAGAGTCCCTGCGCTACAGCGAGCGCCAGCAGAGCGAGGATGTCCACGACTACGCGCTGGACGACCCGCGCAGCCTCTTGATGCTCATTCGCGAGCTGGCCCCAGAGGTGGAGAAAGCCATCAAGGCGCTGCTGCGCAACGAGCACTCCACTTGGGACGGCATCATCAACAAGTTTGCCGCCGAGCTGGTGATGCAGGCCAAAGAGAAGAACAAGGTCGAGGAAGACGAGTACGGCGACGTCGACGACATGTTCAGCTTTCTGGATTAAGGAGCCCATTCATGCAGTTAGTCATTCGCGATGCCAACCAGGGCCCCTTTCTGAGCCAGGTGCTGCGCTTTGGCCGCGACAACGAACTCTTGAGTCAGAAACAGCTCGCCGCCATCAAGGGCAAGGCGGTGCTGATGAGCCTCAAATTCGCCGACAAGTACTACAACAAGTACAAGATGCACCTGCTGGAGCAGGCCGCCCACGACGTCATCGGCGTGGTGAGCCTCGGCCTGCAGGAGCTCTCGGCACGGGATCCGGCCAAGGCGCTGGCGCTGCTGCAGGCGCCGGAAGGCCCCATCAAGCCGTTCCAGAAGGGCTGGTCGATGCTCATTACCGTCAGCCCCAAGCAGGCTGGCAACAGCCTCTACGGTGATGTGGATGCCCGCCTGCTGGACAAGATCTCGAGCCCGCCCGATGTGGAGGAGTGGCAAGGGTGGCAGGAGTACGAGAAGGCGCTGACCGAGCACAACAAGAGCCGCCTGATGGAGCTCATCGACCAGCACTTCTTCGCCTGCGAGAGCGACCACCCCACCATGGAGGACAAGCTGGCCGAAGCGCTGCTCTACCGCATCCTCTGCGGCAAGGGCAGTGGCGCCGCCCCGCTCAAGGTGAAGCAGGATCTCAAGCGCAAACTGGCGCGGGAGATTGAGCTCGACGAGGGCTGGTACGACACCGACTATCTCGCCGCCCAACTCGCTCTGATGCTGAGCGCACTGCCCGCCGACATGGCCACCGCACTGCGCCAGGAGTTGAGCCCGGGCTTTGTGCCCAACCTGCTCCACACCCTCGGCTTTGTGCGCCAGTACCAGCTGCTGCAAAAAGAGAACGCCTCGCCGGAGAAGCTCGACAACGTCGAGATGCGCGCCGGGCTCAAGCACCCGCTGCTCGGCTGGCCGCTCTACCACGACTTCTAAGGCCGCTTTCACCGCCCATCAGTCGCACCAACGCCCGGCCTGCCGGGCGTTGTTCTATCCTCCCCTCACCCTCTCCCAAGCAAAGAGAGAACACACGCAAGTCACCCTGAGGCAACCCCTTCTCTTCCCGATATTTATTCACTCAATGCCCAAGGATGAATAAACAACCTGCAATACAACAACTTGGCGCCAGCTGCGTTTCGGGACAACAAAGCGGGATGCAGATCCCGCTACAGCGCCATAATCGGCACCAAATAGCCGACTAGCTCACATCAACCGTGTCGCAACCGCGTGGTAAGTCGAGCTAAAACCACGACTCAATCACGCATAAAAAGGCGGAATAGATCAATAAAAAGCAATTAATCGCACCGGATTAAATTTCAGGTATGGCTATTTGCACCGCTTGGCCGCTAAATGACAGACCGGCCTTCAGACCAGCATGGAAGCGCACAAGGCTAGCCGGCAGCAGACCGGTACGCTCTCAGGACGAGTTATGACTTTCTTCTCTCACAGGAGACAGACCGTGAGCGCTTCGAATCAACACCCCACCATTCCCCCCGGCTCCGGGGCGCTGTTCTTTATCCAGACCTTCTCGACCCTGGGGTTTGCCGTGCTCTACTCCACGCTGGTGCTCTACGCCACCAAGCGGCTCGGCTTCAGTGAATCCCAGGCCAACGCCATGATGGGGGTCTTCGGGGCCTTCAACTATGGCCTGCACCTGTTTGGCGGCTATCTCGGCGGGCGCTACCTCAGCAACCGCAACCTGTTCGTGATGGGGATGGTGCTGCAGGTGATCGGCTGCTACTTCATCGCCGAGATGGGGATCACCGGCCTCTACTGGGGGCTCGCCATGTTCCTCACCGGCAGCGGCCTCAACGTCACCTGCCTCAACATGATGCTGACCCAGCGCTTCGCCCCGGATGATCACCGCCGCGAGAGCGCCTTCCTGTGGAACTACGCCGGGATGAATCTGGGCTTCTTTATCGGCTTCACGGTAGCGGGCTACTTCCAGCTCACCGAGGATTACCGCACCCTGTTCCTGTTTGCGACGCTGGGCAACATCATCGCCATCATCGCCACCTTCGCCTGCTGGCCCATTCTGGCGGATATCAGCACCCCGCTGCGCCATGTCAAAGGGAGCGGCTTCTACCGCCGCATGCTGGCCGGGATCGCCATTCTGGCCATGCTGGTGCCGGCGCTGCGCCTGCTGCTGACCCACGCCAGTTTCAGCGGCAGCTTCGTGCTGATCCTGGGCGCCGTGGTGCTGGTGCTGCTCTGCGTGATGACCGCCCGTCACCCGGACGCCGCCGAGCGCAGCCGCATGGTGGCTTACCTGATCCTCGCCCTTGGCTCCCTTATCTTCTGGTCGCTCTACCAGCTGGCGCCCATGGGGCTGATGCTCTTCTCCGAGCACAACATCAACCTCAACGTGTTCGGGCTGCGGGTCGCCCCCCAGTGGATCCAGAACATCAACACCCTCGTCATCGTCATCGGTGGCCCCCTGATGGCGCTGCTGTTCAAGCGGCTGCGCGAACAGGGCTGGAATATCGATATCCCCTCCCAGTTTGCCGCCTCCCTGTTTTGCATGGGGCTCGGCATGCTGGTGCTGCCGATCGGCATCCATCTGGCGGGGGCCGACGGGCTGGTCGCCTTCAAGTGGATCGCCATCAGCTATGTGCTGCAGAGTTTTGGCGAGCTGCTGATCTCCCCCATCGGCTACGCCATGATTGGCAAGCTGGCCCCCGCCAGCCTGCAAGGCTTGATGATGGGTTGCTGGATGATGGTGACTGGCATCGCCTCGGTGCTGGCGGGCTATGTCTCCAGCGCCATGCCGCAGAATATCGGCAGCTCTCCGGTGGCCACCAACCCGGGCTACAGCTCGGTGTTCAATATGCTCGGCTGGGGCTCGATGGCGGGCGGCGTGGTGTTGCTCCTGCTGGTGCCCCGCCTGCGCCTGCTGATCGCCTCGAAAATCACCCCGCCACCGGCGGCGACAGCCATTCCTGTCTAATTGGATTCGGGCCAACCATTTCAGTAGCCCCTGCCAGCGCGAACGGTTGAATCGGCAATGCAGCTGATAATGCGAAGGGCCCCGCCATCATGGATGGCGGGGCCCTCTTTTTTGGCGGGATGGATGACCCTCATCTGGCTGGCGAGCCCCAGTTTAGGCTTCGTCAATCAAGCCTATGTCCCCACAGGTCTCGTTTCTCAAACATCCGATTTTGGGGTTCCCAAACGCAGCAGCTTGAGCAATCGATATAGAAAAAGTGGCTGAATAATCGTCAACACTATGGTTAGCCAAGCCAATAGAGTTATGTTGCCAAGGTGACCATCGACATTTGTTAAAATCATCGAAGAGACGACGGCAGCCGAGCCACTGAATATATGTTGAAAAACATTTTGCAATGACATGAATCCCGCCCTTTCCCAAGGCGCTGCCACTTGACTATTAACAGCAGCAACGGTGATCGTTCGGGTCGATGTAACCACCATGAATAACGTGAAAATCACTATGGTCGGCAACCAAGGCTCATGCAAAAAACCATCCCAAACAACCGCTATCGTCAATGCCCCTATCAAAATCGTCACTTTCATTGCGCCAAAACGGTCAATAAACAATCCGCCAAGCTGCATTGAAAACAGGCTAAATATACCACCCATGACATAGTAATAACTCATATCACCACGAGGGACATCAAGGTTAAATTGAAAATAAGCAGCTATGTTGGGAACAATAAGGAAGGTGCTGAAAATTGCCAACCCAATTGCCATAAACGCATTCAACACCACAGGTCGCTTCAACATTTCAATGGATGAAAAAGCCTTCTGACTCAATCCCAAGTGGGCCGTCATCCCGGGCAGCCTTGTATATACCGCCACGCAGACACATAATCCCAAGCCACCTAAAACATAGAAAGGTGCACTCCATCCTTTTGACATTGCCAGCTCCAATCCCAACGGCACACCGGCAATCGCTGACAACGAAAACGCCCCCATCACGATGGCCATCGCTCGGCCACGTTGCTGTACAGGCGTAGCATCCGCAACGATCGCCAGAGCAATGGATGTTGCAGGACCGGCAAACATACCGGCCAGCAAGCGGATAAAGAATAAACTTTCCATATCCCATGCCAAAGCGCAGGCCCAAGTGGATAGCGAGATCCCCAACAATGTGATCAGTGCAACATGCTTTCTATCAAATAGGTCGAGATATCTGGCACATAACAACGATGATAGTGCGGCTGCCAGTGCATACCCGCCTCCTAAATATCCTATATAGGTTGGACTTATATTTAGTGCGCGAGATAAATCAGGCCCGAGAGGCATAATCATCATGAAATCAAGCGCACTGACCAATTGAATCAATGCCGCCAACCAGACAACGTTAAAATCCATAACCGAACAATTACTGTGAGTTTTTTCACCCACATTATTTTTATCTAGCATAATAATGTTTACTCTCAATCTTTAGAGATAGAAAGTATACCCACTATCACATTTTAATTTTATTCGTTAAAATGGCATGAATTGTTATCAGATTAGGGATAATCAATGCGTACCGGCATGGAATTGAATGCGCTGAAAATTTTCATTGCAGTGGTTGAAAACAGCAGTTTTGTCGGTGCATCTAAAGCCCTTCAAATCCCCACCTCAAATGTGAGTCGCAGTATTTCTCAATTGGAAGAAGCCTTGAATCTTCAAGTGATTGAACGCTCAACCCGCCATATGAAGCTCACACAGTCAGGGCAACTGCTCTATACCCGAGTAAAACCACTGCTGGAATCACTGGAGCAAACCGAGGCTGAATTGACATCACAGCAGATTCAGCTGAAAGGGCCATTACGCATCTGTATCCCCAATGAGGCTGGGCCAAAACTGCTCGGTACTGCCATTGCCGACTTTGCCTGCCAACATCCTGAAATAACGATCAGCTGCATTACCAATCTCTCCGGACTTGAATCATTAAGAGAGGATTTGGACATGGCAATCATCATTCACAGAGGCAAGATGGATGATTGCGATTACATAGCCAGCCATTTGACCACCATTCCCTGTACTGTTGTTGGCTCCCCGTCATTGATTCAGAAGTGGGGGCTTCCCAACCACACATCACAACTCAAAACTCTCCCCTGCATAACAACGGTGAGCGCTCTGAAAGGGATGCCTTGGCAATTTACTCGCACGAGCAGTGAATTTTCCACCATTCAGGTGAATGAACACTACCGGGTCAATAGTGGCGAACTGGCGTTAAAAGCAGCAATAGCCGGTGTAGGTTTTGCCATTCTTGCCAAGGTATCTTGCCAGGAGTTTATTGATGATGGCAGCTTGGTTGAAATTGAACTTGAGCTACCCGCTGCCCCATTACAGTTGTTTGCTGTTTATGCAAACCGCCAATATCTTCCTGCTAAAACACGTGTATTTATTGAGTTCATTCGACAAAACATCATTAGTTATCAGTAGCTAAAGTCCAAAACTAAATGGCCTACGCTAGCGTTTATCGTTTGCGTAGGCCTGATTACGCTTCGTTAATCAGACCTACAGCCTTATAAAGGCCTGTGCAAAACTAACTCACTTTCAACACTTCTTTACCATAGTGAGTTTCACATTGTACATATTCTAATAGCGCATACAGTTTATCAGGTTCATTTCTTATAACCTTCAAACTATCCATTGTCGTTTCCCTTGGTGAAACCTTTGTTAAAAATAGCTCGCCATAAATCTCATTTTGCAAACATGATATGAGATCTCTGGTGAAACACGATATTTCTCTAGATACCCATTCTAACTTACTAAAAAAGTCATTTTTTTCAAGATATGGTTGTTCCCTAGAAAGCTCGTATAATTTTGCTTGAATCATGAAACGAGTTGTTCTAAATAACAAAGGATTTAAAATTTCGTGGCATTCCAATTCTTTGCAAAACAAATACGTGACATGCTCAAGCTGCATTGCGTAATCCATTCTTTTAGGGAGGTCAACCTCATGTCCATCCGCTTTATTAACACGCCATATCAACGCTTTTAAAGATAGTTCATCACAAGTAGATGTCAGTGCATTGGAAACAGAGAGCAATTGTTCAAATATTTTAATTTGATGTTCTTTTTTAAAGTTAGCTCTTCTTTCCCGTTGAGCTTGATAAATTGGGACAAACAATCCAAAAAAAGCTAAAAAGACAGGTGAAAAGTCCTTTATAAAATCGTACATGAAATCACCAAAAAAATTTTATAATAAAAAAGGCGCTTTCGCGCCCTTCTATATTAATTACCCTTCCTGATTTTCCCCGGCTACCGGTTCGGTTCCCGCGGCAGGTTCAATCTCAATACGATCCACCCGCTGCAAACCGCGGGGCAGCTTGGCGCCGCGGCGGCCGCGCTCGCCGCGGTAGTAGTCGAGATCCGAGGGTTTGAGGGTGAGCTTGCGCTTGCCGGCAAACAGGGTGACCGACTGGCCCTGCGGGATCACGGCGGCCATCACCACAAACTCCTCCCGCGCCTTGACCCGAGCCGACGGAATGCTGATCAGCTTGTTACCCTTGCCCTTGCCGAGTACCGGCAGGGTGTTGAGCGGGAACAGCAGCATGCGCCCCTCGTTGGAGATGGCCATGCAGAGATCGGTCTCTGGCGAGACGATCTTCTGGGGTGCCATCACCTGACCCCCTTCCGGCACGGTGAGCAGCGCCTTGCCGTTCTTGTTCTTGCCGATCAGGTCGTCATAGGTGCAGACAAAACCGTAACCGGCGTCGCTGGCGATCAGGTAGGGCTCGCCTTCGTTGCCCATCACCAGATGACGCACCTCTTCCCCAGCCCCCAGCGCAAAGCGGCCGGTGAGCGGTTCGCCCTGACTGCGCGCGGATGGCAAGGTGTGAGATTCGAGAGCGTAAGTTCTTCCCAACGTGGAGAGGAACACCGCCTGCTGGTTGCTGCGGCCGCAGGCGTGGGCCAGATAGCTGTCCCCAGCCTTGTAGGAGAGCCCCTCGACATCCACGTCGTGGCCCTTGGCGGCGCGCACCCACCCCTTGTCGGAGAGGATGACGGTGACCGGTTCGCTGGGAATCAGCTCTTTCTCGGTCAGCGCTACGGCGGTAGCACGCTCCACCAGCGGGGTGCGGCGATCGTCGCCGTACTTCTCGGCATCGGCCAGCAGCTCTTTCTTGAGCAGGGTGTTGAGGCGACGCTCGGAGCCCAGGATCAGCTCCAGCTTGTCGCGCTCTTCGGCCAGTTCGCTCTGTTCGGCGCGCAGCTTGAACTCTTCCAGCTTGGCCAGATGGCGCAGTTTCAGCTCGAGGATCGCTTCGGCCTGGGTCTCGGTAATGTTGAAGCGCTCCACCATCACCTTGCCCGGCTCATCCTCGGTACGGATGATCTCGATCACCTCGTCGATGTTGAGGTAGGCGATCAGCAAGCCTTCGAGGATGTGCAGGCGAGCCAGCACCTTGTCGAGGCGGAATTGCAGACGGCGACGCACAGTCTCGCGGCGGAACTGGATCCACTCGCTGAGGATGGTCTTGAGGCACTTCACCTGCGGCCGGTTGTCGAGGCCGAGGATGTTGAGGTTGACCCGGTAGTTCTTCTCCAGATCCGTGGTGGCGAACAGGTGGGCCATCAGCCCCTCTACATCCACCCGGTTGGAGCGCGGCACGATCACCAGACGGGTCGGGTTCTCGTGGTCCGATTCATCGCGCAGATCGGTGACCATCGGCAGCTTTTTCGCCACCATCTGGGCGGCGATCTGCTCCATGATCTTGGCGCCGGAGGCCTGATGAGGCAGCGCGGTGATGACGATGTCGCCATCCTCCTCGCTCCAGACCGCCCGCTGCTTGATGGAGCCCTTGCCGGTCTCGTAGATTTTGCGGATATCGTCGCGCGGGGTGATGATCTCGGCGTTGGTCGGGTAGTCCGGCCCCTGAATGTGCTGCATCAACACATCCAGCCCCGCATTGGGGTTGTCGAGCAGCTCGGCACAGGCGTAGGCCACTTCCCGCGCGTTGTGGGGCGGGATGTCGGTCGCCATGCCCACCGCGATACCGGTCACCCCGTTGAGCAGGATGTGCGGCAGACGGGCAGGCAGCACCACCGGCTCTTTCATGGTGCCGTCGAAGTTCGGCGTCCACTCCACCGTGCCTTGCCCCAGCTCGGAGAGCAGCAGCTCGGAGAAGCGCGACAGCCGCGCCTCGGTATAACGCATGGCGGCGAAGGATTTGGGATCGTCCGGCGCACCCCAGTTACCCTGACCATCCACCAGCGGGTAGCGGTAGGAGAAGGGCTGGGCCATCAACACCATGGCTTCGTAACAGGCGCTGTCGCCGTGGGGGTGGTACTTACCCAGCACGTCACCCACGGTACGGGCGGACTTCTTGTGCTTGGAGAGCGCCGACAACCCCAGCTCGCTCATGGCGTAGATGATGCGCCGCTGCACCGGTTTGAGGCCGTCGCCGATATGCGGCAGGGCCCGATCCATGATGACGTACATGGAGTAGTTCAAGTAAGCCTGTTCGGTAAAGGTGCGCATTGGCTGGCGCTCTACCCCGTCCAGACTGAGCTCGATAGCATCACTCATGTGATTTTCTCTTTCGGTTCGGGAGCCGCCACAGGGCGACTCCGGCTAAATGCTTGCCGGCCCCGAGAGGGCCGGCCTACGGCTTAGATGATGGCGAGGTTGCCCTTCTCTTCCAGCCATTCGCGGCGATCGCTCGCCCGCTTCTTGGCCAGCAGCATGTCCATCAGCTGCAGGGTCTCGTCAGCCGCATCCCCTTCACTCTCCCCTGCCGGATCCATGGTGAGCTGCACCAGACGGCGGGTGTTGGGATCCATGGTGGTTTCCCGCAGCTGTTTCGGGTTCATTTCGCCCAAGCCCTTGAATCGGGTCACCATCACCTTGCCCTTCTTCTTCTCGGCTTCGACCCGCTGCAACACGCCGTTCTTCTCGTCCTCGTCGAGGGCGTAGTAGACCTCCTTGCCGATATCGATCCGGTAAAGCGGCGGCATGGCAACGTAGACGTGGCCCTTCTCCACCAGCGCACGGAAGTGCTTCACAAACAGGGCGCAGAGCAGGGTGGCGATATGCAGACCGTCCGAGTCCGCATCCGCGAGGATGCATACCTTGCCGTAGCGCAGGCCACTGAGATCCTCGGAGTCGGGGTCGAGCCCGATGGCGACCGAGATGTCGTGCACCTCCTGCGAGGCGAGCACCTGACCGGCCTCCACCTCCCAGGTGTTCAGGATCTTGCCGCGCAGCGGCATGATGGCTTGAAACTCGCGATCCCGCGCCTGCTTGGCACTGCCGCCCGCAGAGTCACCCTCCACCAGGAACAGTTCGCCCTGCATGGGGTCGGCGCAGTTACAGTCGGTCAGCTTGCCGGGCAGCGCCGGGCCTTGGGTAATCTTCTTGCGCACCACCGTCTTGGCGGCGCGCATTCGGCGCTGGGCGCTGCTGATGCAGATCTCGGCGATCTGCTCAGCCAGCTCGGTGTTACTGTTCAGATAGAGGCTGAAGGCATCCTTCACCACGCCGGAGACGAACGCCGAGCTCTGGCGGGAGGAGAGGCGTTCCTTGGTCTGACCGGCGAACTGCGGATCCTGCATCTTGATGGAGAGGATGTAGGCGCAGCGATCCCAGATATCTTCCGGGGTCAGCTTGACCCCGCGCGGCAGCAGATTGCGGAACTCGCAGAACTCGCGCATGGCGTCGAGCAGGCCCTGACGCAGACCGTTGACGTGAGTACCGCCCTGCGCAGTGGGAATGAGGTTCACATAGGATTCGGCGAGGCATTCGCCCCCTTCCGGCAACCAGCAGAGCGCCCAGTCCACCGCCGACTGTTCGGAGCTGAACGAGCCGATAAAGGGCTGCTCCGGCAGGCAGGTGAACTGCTTGACCGCGTCGATCAGGTAATCTTTGAGGCCATCTTCGTAGCACCACTCCAGCTTGATGCCGGTGTTCTTGTCGAGGAACTTGATGGTGAGGCCCGGACAGAGCACGGCCTTAGCTTTGAGCAGGTGCTCCAGCTTGGTGACCGAGAACTTGGGCGAATCGAAGTAGCTCGCCTGCGGCCAGAAGCGCACCCGGGTGCCGGTGTTGCGACGACCGCAGGTGCCGGTGATGGTCAGCTCCTGCACCTTCTCGCCGCGCTCGAAGGCGATGTCGTAGACCTGACCGTCGCGACGCACCGTCACCTCGACCCGATCGGAGAGGGCGTTTACTACCGAAATACCCACCCCGTGCAGACCGCCGGAGAACTGGTAGTTCTTGTTGGAGAATTTGCCGCCCGCGTGCAGCTTGCAGAGGATCAGCTCCACCCCGCTGACCCCCTCTTCCGGGTGGATATCGACCGGCATGCCGCGGCCATCGTCGATCACTTCGAGGGACTGGTCTTCATGCAGGATCACCTCCAGATTGCGGGCGTGACCTGCCAGCGCTTCATCGACGCTGTTGTCGATGACCTCCTGGCCGAGGTGATTGGGCCGGGTGGTGTCGGTATACATGCCGGGGCGGCGACGCACCGGTTCAAGGCCATTGAGGACCTCAATGGCATCCGCATTGTATTGAGTAGACATGGAGGGCCTTGCGAATTGACGTTTGGGGAGAATCTTACTCGTTGGGAGGGTATTGGACAAACTTGGCTGCGGGAAAGGGTGATCCGGAGGGGATTGTGCCCCTCCCAAGGCTGTTTCAGCTCCCCTCGGCGGGGCCCGGCAGCGCCTGTTGCAGCTGGGAGAGCGAACTTTGCAGCCGCCACACCATGCCTGCCAGCTCTCGCGCCGTGCCATCGCCATGGTTGGCCAGCCCCTGACTGATCCGCTGCAGCTCGGCCAGCGTGCGATCCAAGGAGGCGTGCTGCACCCCCTGCTCGGTGAGGATCCCCTTCAGGCTGCGGATACAGTTGTCGCGCACCAGATAGAGGGGGTGCTCGTCACCGCGCCACTGGCGCAGCTGCCAGACGATATGGCTGCAGTTGAGCAGCACCACGCCCCAGCGCAATACCCAGAGGCGGGCGGTCTGATCCTGACTCTGGCCGAGCTGGCTGATGCAGTGGTAGATGAGCGACTCGAACTGGCTCTCGCTCTGGCGCGGGGCGGGCTCCAGTTGCTCCATGAAGTGGCGGCGCAGGGAGCGGATGAGGCGGCGGCTCTTGCGCCGATCCGAGCTGGGTCGCAGCAGCTGAAACGCCAGCGCGGCGCTCATCACCCCCAGCATCTGGGCAAGGCTGCTGTTGATGAACTGCTGATAGTCGTAGCTGGGCGGATTGGTGATGGCGAGAAACGAGCCGAGCAGCACGATCATCTGGCCCCAGAGGCCCGCCTGCCGCACCTGCTGTTGTTTGCAGAGCTGCATGGTGAGCAGCGCCGGAAAGAGCAAGAGGCAGAAGATCCAGAAATCGTCGATGCGGATCATCAGGCCAAACTTGACCGTAAAGCAGATGAGGCTGAGCAGCAGGATCGCCCTGAGCATGGTGTTGGCCCCCTGAGCCGGCGCCGGGGTCGCCGAGTAGAGCACGCAGCAGATGGAGAGCATGGTGAGCGCCGAGCTGCCCGCATCCCACTGACTGTTGATCCAGAAAGTGCAGCCGAGCAGCACGCAGAGGAAGGTGCGCCCGCCGTTGTAGGCGGCCTCCAGCGTGTCGGTATGGCTGGTGAGGGAGGTGTGACGGGGCGGCGCCGGCCACTCCTGATCGTCGTAGCGGGTCAACCGGTCGAGCCAGCGCTGGCACTCCAGATAGCTCCAGCAGAAATGGCGCAGCCGCAGCAAAAAGGTGCGCAGCCGGTAATCATGCTCGCTGGTCGGCATCAGGGGAGCCAGCAACCTCGCGACCCGATACTTGTCGCACTCCGGCTTGCCAAGCTCGGCCAGCAGGGTGGCGAGCAGCGCCTGAATGCCTTCCGGTTGTTCTGGCCAGTTGTGCAGCATGCGGCGCTGGCTGGAGATAAGGCTGATCAGGCGCAGCTGGCGATGGAGCAGGAAGTTGAGCAGCCGGTTCTGGCGCCGCAGCCGGTGATGGCTCCAGACCGCCTGAATGCGTAGTACGTTCATGGTGAGGATCTGGCCGATCAACCCCTCGTGGGAGCTGCGTACCTCGTGCGTCATCTCCCCCAGCCAGAGCAGCTGGGCATGCTCCAGCAGGCGGGCTTGGCTCTTGCGCAGGGATTCCAGCAGGGTTTCGCTGTCGGAGGTGCTGGGCAGGATCATCATCATCAGACCGCCGCAGAGGATGCCGATGATCACCTCGCTCACCCGCGCCTGGGCAATATCGAAGATATGGTGGGGATCCGCCACATTGACGCAGGAGAAGGCGATGATGGCGGCAGTGTAACCGCCGAGGGCGAAGGCGTAGGAGACGTTGTTCTGATAGTGGTTGGAGATGTAGGTGCACAAGCCCAGCCAGAGGGCGATGAGAAAGCTGAACAGCCAGGGATCGCTGATGCCAAGACCGGTGATCATCACCGCCGCCATCGCCCCCATCAGGCTGCCAACCACCCGCCCCAGACTCTTGCTGATCACCCCGCCCACAGTGGGAAAACTCACCACCGCGGCCGAGCTCATCGCCCAGTAGGGGGAGTCGAGCTGCAGCACGAAGGCCAGCCAGAGCGACAGGCACATGGCCAGCGCATTGCGCAGGGCATAGCGCCACTGCCCCCCTGTCGCCTTCCCCCAGGGGGTACGCAGCCAGAATGACTCGCTCACCCTACTCGCCAATGGTGATGGTGCAGGTGGTGCCGGCGATCAGCGTCACGTCCGCCGGCACATCCAGCAGCCTGATCCGCACCGGCACCCGCTGGGCCAGCCGCACCCAGGGCACGTTGGGTTTGACGTCGATCAGCAGGCCGTTGCCGCCATCGACGCTCTGATCGTGGATGGCGCGCCCTATGCTCTCCACCTCGCCGCGCAACCGCTGTTCACCGCTGTAGAGCACCACTTCAGCCGGTTTGCCCGGTGCTATGTGGCCGAGCTTGGTCTCTTCAAAGTAACCCTGCACATAGAAGGAGTGAGTATCCACCAGCGCCACCAGCGGCACGCCGGCGCTGGCATAGTTGCCGACCCGGGTCTGCAGGTTGGTGATGTAGCCATCGCTCGCGGCATGCACCCGGGTCTTGGCCAGCGACCACTCCGCCTTCTCCAGATTGGCCTGTGCCACCTGATAGGCCGCCTGCATCGCCTGGGCATTGAGGCGCGCTTCGTCCATCGTCTCGGCGGAGATGACGCTACGCGACAGGCCGCTGCGGCGATTCGCCTCATGCTCGGCCTTGTCGAGATCCGATTTCGCCTTGGCCAGCGCCGCCCGGGCATTATCGAGGGCGATCCGGTAGGGCTCGGGGTCGAGCGTAAAGATCTCCTCCCCCGCCTTCACCAGCTGGTTGTCCTTCACCGCTATCTTGATGATCTTGCCCGACACCTCGGGGGTAATGCTGACCAGCTCGGCGCGCACCTTGCCATCCCGGGTCCAGGGCCCCTGCATGTAGTAGTTCCACAGCCACCAGCCCGCCGCCAGCGCCAGCGCGCAGACCAGCAGGGTGGAGAAGTATTTGAGGGTCGCGAGAGGTGATTTAGCCATGTAACAGCATCCATAGAGCGCCGCTGACGGCGAGGATAAAGAGGGAGAGATCCATCAGCAAGGGGTGCCAGACATCCCCGCCATAGAGCCAGTCACGCAGCAGATGGTGCACCGGCAGCCAGCAGAGCAGGCCGAGCAGCACCGCCTTGAACAGCGGCGGAAAGTAGAGAGAGGCGCCCAGTACCAGATCCGGCAGCGCAGAAGGAGTTGTCACAAACGTGCTCCCTGTTGGCAGTGAAGTTCAGAAGAGTTCGGCCATTCCCTGCCCCGGGCGAGGCAAAGTAAACAGGCCGCTAAAGATTAACACTGCCCCGCAGGGTGCAACAGGTACATATGAGCCCCTTTTGTTCAGACCTGTCGATCCGCTGGATGATGCACGCCATCGCGCGTCGGCACCGCCCCCAGCTCGAACGGGTTGACCCCTTCGAGACAAGCGAGGTTGTAGCCATACTCGGCCGGGTTGGAGCGGCGCTGATGGTGGGTATAGATGCCGCAGATACTGCAGAAGTAGTGTTTGGCGGTGCGGGTATTGAACTGGTAGCAGCGCAGCACCTCCTCCCCTTGCAGAATGCGGATGCCGGACAGCGGCACCGAGGCGACGATAGCGCCCCGACGTCGGCATAACGAGCAGTCACAGCGGCGCGGATCAACCACCCCATCCGGCAGGGTGAGCTCCAGCACCACGGCGCCGCAGTGGCAGCTGGCCTTGTGTTTCTCTTGAATCGGGGTATTGCCGATGCGCTTGATCATCCAGCCTCCTTGCAGACGGGTTCACTTCCTCAGATGTCAATCAAACAGGGTATCGCGCCGCCCCTGCTGCAAGTGCTCATGGAGGGTGCGCAACTGGGAGGCCACCACCCGATGGCGGGAGAGCGGGGGCAAGTCGTCGATGGGGAAGTAACCCGCCCCTTTGGTTTCATCGGTTTCGCCCAGCAGCTGGCCGCCGGCCACCTCGCACAGAAAGAAAGCCTTGTGGGCGTGAGGCAGCTGGGGCGGATGAGGATGTTTTAGCTTGTCGAACAGGGCCAGCAGTTGCACCGCACGGCACTCAAGGCCGGTCTCCTCCACCACTTCACGCACCACGGCATCCGCCGGCGAGTCACCGATATCGCACCAGCCACCGGGCAGAGTCCAGCAGTCGTCGCTGCGCTCCTGTACCAGCAGGATATGGCCCGCATCGTTCTGAATGAAGGCCCGCACATCGAGCTTGGGGGTGGGATAACCACTGTCGAGGGCAATCCAGTCGCTGATGGCTTCCGGCGCCAGCTCGCCCTGGCTGGCGATAAGGGCCACGGTGGCCGCTCGCAGCGCCTCGAAACGGCCGATATCGAAGGGGTCTTTGGAGTAGGTGAGGCCCGCTTGCGCCGTGACCAGTACCTGTTCCAGAAAGGCGGCCAACGGCGGTTGCATGATTAAAGCCCGAGGAAACGGATGATCTGGGCGGGGTAGCGCTCGAACGCCACGAAGGCGTGGTCGCCGCCGCACTCCAGCGAGAGGCGGGCAAAGCGGTATTCGTCCAGCGCCTTACGGTAGTCGAGCACCTCATCCCCCTGCTGTTGCAGCACCCAGAGTCGCTCCGGCGCCGTCACCGGTACCGCCAGTGCCCGCAGCTCGTCCATATGTTGAGGCAGCAGTTCGTACTGCTCACCCGTATAGGGATTGGTCTGGGGGCCAAGGTAGTCGCAAAGCAGCTCGTGCGGGCACACCGCCGGATTGATCAGCGCCGCGCGGCAGCCGTACTGCTCGCTGACCCGGGTCGCCATAAAGCCGCCGAGGGAGCTACCCACGGCGCCGAGCTTGTAGTCACTACCATAACGACGCTGCAGATCAGCAATGGTCTGCTCGATAGCCGCCCAGGCCGTCGCTGGCGTATTGGGCTGGGCCGGAATGATCACCTCGATGTCGGGCCGGTTGGCGGCCACCCAGGCAGCCATCTGCTGCGCCTTGGCGGAGCCCGGTGAGGAGTTGAAACCGTGCAGATAAAGGAGAACCGACTTCATGCAATGCTCTCCTCAATAACCGGTGGCGTTGGGGTCGGGCACAAACTGTCCCACCGGCAGGCGCCACACCTCGCTGGCCACCCGCCCATCCGGATAGAGGGTGAGATAGCGCCAGCCCGGGCCGGATTCATCCAGCGCAAAGCCATCAGAGAGAGGTTTGAACTGGATGCAGGTCGATGGGCTGGCAATCAGCCGCACCCCGCGGTGCACCTCGTCAAACTCCTGATGGACGTGGCCAAACAGGATGGTCTTCTGCTGCGGATGACGGGCCAGTACGGCGAACAGGTCATCGGCATTCTTGAGATTGTGTTGATCCAGCCAGGCACAGCCCACCGGCACTGCCTGATGGTGCAGGGTGATAAGAGCGTGGCGATCAGGATATTGACGCAGGGCACGGTCGAGGGCGGCCAGCTGGTGATCGCCAATCATGCCGTGGGGTTTGCCGCGCACCTGGGTGTCGAGCAGGATCACCTGCCAGTGGTCGCCCACCAGCTGTTTGGATTCACTGATCCCGGCGGCATGGAGATATTCGGTCATCAGCGGGCTGTCATCGTGATTACCCGGCAGCCAGTAGATGGGGCGGCCCAGGGGCGCCATCATGGAGGCGAAGCGCTGATAGGATTCCGGGCTGTGATCCTGCGACAGATCGCCGGTCGCCAGAATCACCTCGTAGGGGTGTTCATTGGCCTGCACCTGTTCCAGCACGGCGGCCAGACTCTCTGCGGTGCGCACAGCCAACAGCCGCCCTTCGGCACTCGCGAAGAGGTGGGTGTCGGTAATTTGCAACAGGCGCACACTGCCGTCCTGCGCCTGGGGGAGCTCTGTTTCCAAAATCACGCTTCTTTTTATTTGTTCAACTGGAGATATTGATCGGGCTGGTACCATGTCTGAGACAAAATTTTAGCCATTCGGCCAGAAACAGATTTACCTGCTCCTTTTCGTCCCGCTGGTGCATCTTTTTATTGGGATAATCATAACGTGGTTGCAAACGGGAAATCTGTTGCGCTGCACACACTTCCGCCATCCGCACATCATGATACAAACGAATCTCTATCTGAGCTTGTAAATATTCGGGCAATTCGGGGTTGTGCTGGCTCAGGATCACCTGATTGGTGAAGCGACTCTCGCCAATGATGGTGAGCTGGAACTGCAGATCGTTGCCGACCCGATAGCGGCGCTCGGCGCCGACTTCCCCATCTGGCGGCAGCAGTTTCATCAACGCCATGTAATTGACCTCGCAGGTACGCTGCAAGGACATCAGATCAGGCACATAGCGCCTGCTCTGTTGCAGGGTCAGCGCCACCTCAGCGATCCGCCAGCCAGCGGGCGCGCAGCTCGCCATGGTTGAGGGCCAACCACTGCAGGGCAATGACCGAGGCCGCATTGTCGATACGTCCCTCTTTGAGCCAGGCGTAGGCCTGTTCGCGGCTCACCACGTGCACCCGGATATCCTCGCCCTCATCCGCCAGCCCGTGCAGTCCCTCGGCCTTGCTGGCATCCACCTCGCCCACAAAGACCTCGATCCGCTCGGTGCTGCCGCCCGGGCTCACCAGATAGCTGATGGCATGCTCGCAGCGGGTCACCTCGATACCGGCCTCTTCCACCGCTTCGCGACGCACCACCGCCTCGGCGGTTTCCCCTTCGTCGATGATGCCGGCTACCAGCTCCAGCAGCCAGGGGGTCGGGCTGGTCTCCATGGCGCCGATACGGAACTGCTCCACCAGCACGATCTGGTCGCGCACTGGATCATAGGGCAGCAGTGCGGCAGCATGGCCCCGCTCGAACAGCTCGCGCACGATGGGCTGATTCCAGCCGCCAGCAAATAACCGATGCTGCAAACGATAGACATTCACCTTGAAGAAGCCGTTATATCCAGCTGATTTTTCAATGATTTTCACATCATCGGCGGCGTAATGCCGATCTTGCGGCAAGGGTTGCTGCGACATCCGGGGCTCCCGTCAGCTTGACTTGTATCAGTTTGACCATAAAATCCGAGGAACATGAATGAACGTTCATTCACTCGGCGTGCCATGGTAATGAGGGGTGGATTTTAGCAGCCACAGACCATTTGGCTAGGCGCGCGGGGAGAAAACTGCGTCCGGTTCTTGACGTTCCCGTCACCGGACCTGAGACTCTTAGCATTAAATTTTGCTTATAGTAGAGTGATTAAGCTGCAATCAAGCTTGGTCGGTGACAATATTTGCCTCTCCAGCAACCAGTTTGGGTTACTACATAAGGTTAAAACGATCTATGAAAAGAACACTTTTGTCAGTCATGGTGTTGCTGGGCGTCAGTGCCGGTGCCCATGCCGAAAACCTGCTCGACATCTACCAGCAAGCCCAGATCAAAGACCCGCAGTTGCTGCAGTCCAAAGCCGTTCGCGACCAGGCCTTCGAGAAGATCAACGAATCCCGTGCCCCTCTGCTGCCCCAGATCGATCTGGGTGCCGGGCTCAATTATCTGCAAAACAAGAACGATACCCAGAGCAATACCAACGCCAAGGGTGAGGTGACGCTGTCGCAATCCCTCTATCGTCGCAGTAACTGGGTCAATCTGGATATCAGCGAGAAGCAGGCCACTCAGTCAGATGTCGCCTACAACCTCGAAATCCAGAACCTGATGGTGCGCACCGCCAAAGCCTACTTTGATGTGCTCAAGGCGATGGATACCCTGGAGTTCGTCCGTGCCA
Organism: Aeromonas sp. 603757; assembly: GCF_049171255.1. Classification (NCBI taxonomy): domain Bacteria; kingdom Pseudomonadati; phylum Pseudomonadota; class Gammaproteobacteria; order Aeromonadales; family Aeromonadaceae; genus Aeromonas; species Aeromonas sp. 603757. Next base: position 42,207 of record NZ_JAAKOE010000016.1, read on the forward strand.
ACAAGGTTGCGGTAGAGCGTCAGCTGGAGCAAACCCAGCAGCGTTTCGAAGTGGGCCTGACCGCCATCACCGACGTCCATGAAGCAGAAGCCTCTCGCGACCAGGCGCTGGCTGACGAGATCAATGCAGAAAACTCGCTGGACAACAGCTACGAGACCCTGCGCGAGCTGACCGGTGTTGATCACCGCAACCTGGACATCCTCAACACCGATCGCTTCAGCCCGCAAAAGACTGCCTTCGGTTCCGACAAGTGGCTGGAGCTGGCGCTGGACAAGAACCTGCAACTGCACAGTGCCCGCATCAGCAAGGACATTGCCAAGGAGCAGATCGATCTGGCCAAAACCGGCCATGAGCCGACTCTGGATCTGGGTGCCGGACTGCAAACCAGCAATACCGATTACAAGCTGGATAGTATTCAGAGCGGCGGCAATGACAATCAGGCCAATATCGGTCTGACCTTCAAGCTGCCCATCTACAGTGGTGGCGCCACCAGCTCCAAGGTAAAACAGGCTCAATACAACTACGTTGCGGCCAGTGAACTGCTGGAGAAGAACTTCCGCTCGGTGCAGAGCACAGTGCGCTCCTCCTACAACAACGTGAACGCCAGCATCGGCTCGGTTCGCGCCTACAGCCAGTCTGTGGTCTCCGCCGACAGCGCCCTGAAGGCAACCGAAGCCGGTTACGAAGTGGGTACCCGTACCATCGTCGACGTGCTGGACTCTACTCGCAAGCTGTACGAGGCCAAGCAGAAGCTCTCCGAAGCCCGTTACAACTACATTCTCAATATCCTGAGCCTGAAACAGGCTGCCGGTATTCTGGAAGCGCAGGATCTGGTGGAAGTGAACCAGGGTCTGATGCCTGCCACGGCAAAAGCCAAAGGCTGATAGCCGCTATCGGACATGAAAAAGGCGACCGCAAGGTCGCCTTTTTGTTATCCGTATTTCTGCCGTTTTGCTACCGCCGATAGTGAGCCCCGCCAGATTGCGGGGCTAGCAGAACGTTAGCCGCGCTCGCGGATCGTCTTGATGATGTCGGTGGTGGAGCAGCCATCCTCGAAGTTGAGGACGCGCACCTCACCGCCGTTGGCAGTCACTTCGGCGTAACCGGCGATATCTTCCGGCTTGTAGTCGCCGCCCTTGACCAGCAGATCCGGCAGGATCTCGGCGATCAGGCGCTGCGGGGTATCCTCGGAGAAGGGCACCACCCAGTCCACCGCGCCCAGCGCAGCCAGTACAGCCATGCGGCGCTCGGTCGGGTTGACCGGACGACCCGGCCCTTTCAGGCGACGAACCGACTCGTCGGTATTGACCGCCACGATCAGGCGATCCCCCAGCTTGCCCGCATTGGCCAGATAGGAGACATGGCCGGCGTGCAGGATGTCGAAGCAGCCGTTGGTCATCACCACCTTCTCGCCACGCAGACGGGCGGCACGAACCGCCACTTTCAGCTGGGCTTCGGACATGACGCCGAAGCCGGTCTCCTGCTCGGTGTAGAGGGCATTGGCCAGCTCGACCGGACTCACGGTAGAGGTACCCAGCTTGCCGACCACGATACCGGCAGCGGTATTGGCCAGCGCACAAGCTTCGTCCAGGCTCTTGCCTGCCGCCAGCGAGGTAGCCAGGGTCGAAATCACGGTATCACCGGCACCGGTCACATCGTAAACCTCGTGGGCCTGAGCCGGCAGATGCAGCTCCGCCTGACCTTCGCGGATCAGGGTCATGCCGTTCTCGGAACGGGTGACCAGCAAGGCATCCAGCTCGAAACGCTTGACCAGATCCAGCCCCTTGGCGACCAGCTCCTCTTCGCTCTTCACCTTGCCCACCACGGCCTCGAATTCGGACATGTTGGGGGTCAGCAGAGTGGCACCGCGGTACTTCTCGAAGTCGGTCCCCTTGGGGTCGACCAGCACCGGAATACCGGCGGCTCGGGCGCGCAGGATCATGCCGGGCACGTCGTTGAGAGCACCCTTGCCGTAGTCGGAGAGGATCATCACGTCGCTGTTTGGCAGCGCCTGCTCGACCTTGCTCATCAGCAGGGTGGCATCGACGGAGTGGAAGGGCTCTTCAAAGTCCAGACGCAGCAGCTGCTGGTTGCGGGACAGCACCCGCAGCTTGGTGATAGTCGGGAAGTCGGCCAGACGAACGAAATCACAGGCCACCTTGACGCCAGCCATTTGGCCAGCCAAGGCATCGGCAGCCTCGTCCTGACCGGTCAGGCCAAGCAGCACGGCGTGGGCGCCAAGGGCAGCGGAGTTGAGGGCCACGTTGGCCGCGCCACCGGGACGCTCCTCAATGTGTTCAACCTTGACCACGGGCACCGGCGCCTCGGGGGAGATCCGACCGGTAGGGCCATGCCAGTAACGGTCCAACATGACATCGCCAACGACCAGAACGCGGGCTTTTTCAAAATCGGGCAGGGTGATCTTCATCTGTATCGACTCTCAAAACCTGAAAAATCAGCGGGCGATTTTATCACACTCTTTTATCCGGTGTAGAAAAAGCCGACCGCAGTTGCCGCCGCTGTCACGCTAACCGGACGCAGGCTACCCCTCTGACCAGCACACAGCCATTCGCCCCCGCCCCCCCTTTTCGGCTAGAATCCCCCGATTGTGTTTGCGAACAAGAGATTAGCCATGGCCCATGACAACGCTCCCCGCCTGGAGCCCCGCCTGTTTCATCCCCGTTACTGGGCCAGCTGGTTCGGCCTCGGCCTGCTCTGGCTGCTGACCCTGCTGCCGTGGCGCAGCCAGATGTGGCTGGGCCGTCAGCTCGGTCGCCTCGCCGCCAGGATTTTGAAGTCCCGGGTCAAGATTGCCCGTCGCAATCTGGAGCTGGCGATGCCCGAGCTGACCCGGGATGAGCGGGAGAAACTGCTAAAAGCAAACTTCGAGAGCGTGGGCTGCGCCGTGTTCGAGGTGGGGATCGCCTGGTTCTGGCCAGACTGGCGGATGCGCAACCTGATGAAGGTGGAAGGGGAAGAGCACGTCATCGCCGCCATGGAAAAAGGTCAGGGCATGCTGCTGCTCTCCTGCCACTTCCTGACGCTGGAACTCAACGCCCGCTGTTTCGGGCTGGTGCGGCCCGGGGTGGGGGTCTATCGCCCCAACACCAATCCGGTGCTGGAGTATGCCCAGTACCACGGGCGCTGTGCCTCCAACAAATATCTGGTAGACCGGATGGATGTGAAGGGGATGATCAAGGCGCTGCGCAACGGCGACGCCCTCTGGTATGCACCGGATCATGACTACGGCAGCCACGCCAGCGTGTTCGTGCCCTACTTCGCGGTAGAGCAGGCCGCCACCATCACCGGCACCGCCACCTTGGCGCGGGTGAAGAATACCGTCACCCTGCCTTGCTACAACATCCGCACCAGCGAGGGTTACACCCTGCATATCGGGGCGCCGCTCGCCGACTACCCCAGCGGGGATGACATGGTTGATGCCGCCCGCGCCAACCGCGAGATTGAAGCCGCCGTGCGCAAGGCGCCGGAGCAGTACATGTGGCTCCATCGCCGCTTCAAGACCCGCCCCTCCCCCGAGGATGCCGGTTTCTACTAAACCGCAGCCCCCGACATGGGATAGCTCGTAAAAACCGACAAACCGCCTGCTGGCGGTTTGTTTTTATCTGCTATCAGCCCTGCGCGGCAAGCAAGCGCCCCGAACATCTGCCGCTCGATAACATCCTGCATGTTGGCGCCCATTCCCACCAGCCAGCAGCAAAAGAGACCTCATCGCCGACCGTAAAAACTGAAAGCGGGTTACAAATTTATTGATTCATTGGTAAGCAATGGAGTGTTTCGATAGATCCATCGTCACAACCCGCTGATGAGTGACTGAGTGATTTGTCCCATTCGAATACAAAAATTGAATTTGTGACATGAATCACCTTTACATAATGGGGCCACCAAGAAACTTTGGTGATTTAAGTCACATAAAATGACCATGCAAAACAGAAAAGAGCGAAATGTAGCCGAATTACAGCATAGGAATGTGATGTGGGTCACTGTTTATGGAGGGGGTATCGCTGGGTATCTGAGAGCTAGATCACAAGACACCCCGTTTTCAGCCTAATTTGATATCAAGCTGGTAGATTGAAGTTGCTTAGACGACCGGGATGGCGGTTCGGCAAAACCGGCCATCCCGACTACCACTTTTAATCAAACAGGCTTAAAACGGGGTCCCGACATGTTATCACCGGATACCAAAGTCAAGATACAGAATTTTGGACGCTTCCTGTCCAATATGGTCATGCCCAACATAGGCGCCTTTATCGCCTGGGGCTTTATCACCGCCCTCTTCATCCCCACCGGCTGGCTGCCCAATGAAACCTTGGCCAAGCTGGTCGGCCCCATGATCACCTACCTGCTGCCGCTGCTGATTGGCTACACCGGCGGCAAACTGATGGGCGGTGAGCGCGGCGGCGTGGTCGGTGCCATCACCACCATGGGTGTCATCGTGGGAACTGATATCCCCATGTTCATGGGCGCCATGATGGTCGGCCCGCTCGGTGGCTGGGCCATCAAGCGCTTCGACAAGGCGATGGACGGTCGCGTCAAGAGCGGCTTCGAGATGCTGGTCAACAACTTCTCCGCCGGGCTTATCGGCATGCTGCTGGCGATCCTCGCCTTCTTCGTGATTGGCCCCTTCGTCAAGGTGCTCTCCGGCCTGCTTGCCGGTGGCGTCGGCTTCCTGGTGGATAACCACATGCTGCCGCTCACCTCCATCTTCGTCGAACCGGCCAAGATCCTGTTCCTCAACAACGCCATCAACCACGGCATCTTCTCGCCGCTGGGGATCCAGCAGGCGACCGAGCACGGCAGCTCCATCTTCTTCCTGATTGAAGCGAACCCGGGCCCGGGCATGGGCGTGCTGCTGGCCTACATGGTGTTCGGTCGTGGTGCGGCCAAGCAGTCCGCGGCTGGCGCCTCCATCATTCACTTCTTCGGTGGCATCCATGAGATCTACTTCCCGTACGTGCTGATGAACCCACGCCTCATTCTGGCGGTGATTGCCGGTGGCATGACCGGGGTCTTTACCCTGACCCTGTTCAATGCCGGTCTGGTCTCCCCTGCCTCACCGGGCTCCATCTTCGCCGTGCTATTGATGACGCCGAAAGCCTCCCTGATCGGGGTCGCCCTCTCCATCATCAGCGCCACTCTGGTCTCCTTCCTGGTCGCCGCCGTGTTCGTCCGCGCCCAGCAGCCGGAAGCCGATGAGGCAGATGCCCTAGGTGAAGCCACCCGCAAGATGAAAGCCATGAAGGGCGGCAAGCCCGAAACCGCAGCGGCCAAGAAGCCGGGCGGTGAACTGATGGCGGTGCGCAATATCGTGGTCGCCTGCGATGCGGGCATGGGTTCCAGCGCCATGGGCGCCGGCATGCTGCGCAAGCGGGTACAGGCCGCTGGCCTCGATATCAGCGTCACCAACCGCGCCATCGATCAGCTCGACGATCAGGTGGACTGGGTTATCACCCACAAGGATTTGACCGAGCGGGCCCGTCGCCATGCGCCGAACGCTCACCATATTTCCCTGACCAACTTCCTCGACAACGGCCTCTATCAGGAGCTGGTACAGAGTCTGACTCAAGCCGCCAACGACGATGTCGCCAACCCGCAGCTGCTGGTGGCCGCCAACGACGACAGCTACGAACCGCAAGCGGCCGAAGTGTTCACCCTGAGCCGTCATGACGTACATCTGGGACTGAAAGCGGACAGCAAGGAGGCCGCCATCCTGACCGCAGGCAGACTGCTGGCAGAGCGCGGCTACGTGGCGCCCGACTACGTCAACGCCATGCTGGAGCGTGAACAGCTGGTCTCCACCTACCTCGGCGAATCCATCGCCGTGCCCCACGGCACCATCGCCGCCAAGGAGTTTGTGAAGCGTACCGGTATCGTCATCTGCCAGTACCCGGCCGGGGTCGCCTTTGGCGAAGCCGCCGATGAGGTGGCGCGGCTGGTGATCGGTATCGCCGCCCGCAACGACGAACATATGCAGGTGATAACCCGCCTGACCAATGCACTGGATGAACCCGGTCTCATCGACCGGCTGGCCAGCACCACGGATCCCCAGGCCTTCCTGGATCTGCTGGGTGCCGAACAGGCTGCGTAATCATCTTTCATCGTCTTTGGTTCAAGAGGTTAATATCATGAAAACATTGCATTTTGGTGCTGGTAACATCGGTCGCGGCTTTATCGGCAAAGTGCTGGCGGATGCCAGCCATCAGGTCACCTTCGCCGACGTCAACGACATCCTGATCGACCAGCTCAACCACCGTCAGGAGTACAAGGTTCATGTGGTGGGTGCGGATCAGAAGCTGGACGTGGTACGCAACGTGGCGGCGGTGAGCTCCGCCGGTCACGAGGTGATCGCCCGCATCATCACCGCCGATCTGGTCACCACCGCAGTCGGCCCCAACATTCTGGACAAGATTGCCAGCACCCTGGCCAAGGGGCTGCAGGCCCGCTTCGATGCCGGCAACCTGACACCGCTCAACGTCATCGCCTGCGAAAACATGGTGCGCGGCACCAGCCACCTCAAGCAGGAGGTACTCAAGTACCTGCCGGTCGCGTATCATGCCACGCTCGAATCCTGCATCGGCTTCGTCGACTCGGCGGTGGATCGCATCGTGCCGCCCGCCGCGGCAGCCAACGATGACCCGCTGGAAGTGACGGTCGAGAGCTTCAGCGAGTGGATCGTCGACCAGACCCAGTTCAAGGGGGAGTTACCACAGGTGGCGGGCATGGAACCCACCGACAACCTGATGGCCTTCGTCGAGCGCAAGCTGTTCACCCTCAACACCGGCCACATCGTCACCGCATACCTCGGCAAGCTGCGGGGCTATCGCACAGTGCGCGAGGCGATCGAAGATCCGGTGATCCGCAGCAAGGTGCGCCGCGCCATGGAGGAGAGCGGTGCCGTGCTGGTGAAACGCTACGGCTTCGACCCGCGTCTGCACGCCGCCTACATCGAGAAGATCCTGGCCCGCTTCGCCAACCCCTATCTGGTGGACGAGATTGACCGGGTCGGTCGTCAGCCACTGCGCAAGCTGGCGGCGGGGGATCGACTGGTGAAGCCGCTGCTGGGCACCCTGGAGTACGGCCTGCCGAGCGATCAGTTGCAGGAAGGGATCGCCGCGGCGCTCCACTATCGCAATGCCGATGACCCGCAGGCAGTGGAGTTGCAAGCCCTGCTGGCGGAGCTTGGCCCGGCCAAAGCGCTGGCCCGCGTTACCGGACTGGATGAAGAGAGCGAGGTGGTTCGCGCCATCGTCGCCCGTTACGAAACCCTGTAATGACCCTGCTTGCGGCGCATTCAGCCATCACTGATAGCGCGCCAAGCGCTTGAATGGCAAGGGAATGTGCCCCATATGATAAAAACCGGGAGAGAGGCTGACTCTCTCCCTGTCAGCTGGACCCAATGCACCTATGACCACACACCAGGAAGATGAAGTACTGGAACGACTGAACGAGCAGGATGGCCCCCGCGGCTTCTTTCTCGAAGCCGTGACCATCCTGGAAGAGGCGGTCGACTCCCTGATGCGACGCGCGTTCCGTCAGGAGGAGTATGCCGTCAAATACGCCATCGAACCCCTGCTCAACCAGAGCGGCCCCCTCGGCCAGCTGGAGGTGCGCCTCAAGCTCATCTTCGCCCTCGGCCTCATCTCCCTTGAGCGCTATCAGGATATCGAAGCCTATATCAAGATCCGCGACTTTCTGGTGCGCGACCCCAAGGATTACCGCTTCAGCGACAAGCCGATCCGCGATCTGCTCGACCGCCTGCACGGGGTCAATCAGGGCGGCATGATGAAGCTGGAGCCCCCCGCCAGCGAAGAGGATTGGGCCTTCTACCAGATGCAGCTCAACCGGCTCGATCAGATGGTGCGCTCCGCACTGGTACTGGCGCTGGCCGATTGTGTCGGCGAGCTCCACAAGGAGAGCCCCATCTAATCCGGCCCCAAGGCCACCCCATCACCACGGTTGGCGTCTGGCTGGCGCCCTGCACACCACCGCCAGCCACCATGACGCCGACTGTCGCACATCTCCCCATCCCGGCCATGATGCTCGCTCCTTCGGGTGTCAATCTGACCAACTTAGCCACTACACTAGCTCCATACTCACTGCCTGAATCGAGGTCTGCATGATTGCCCTCTCTCTGGCCGGGATCGCCCTGGTCTCCGTACTGGCCCAATGGCTCGCCTGGTCGCTGCGGGTGCCCGCCATCTTGTTTCTGCTGCTCACCGGCCTGACTCTGGGCCCGGTCAGCGGACTGCTCGACCCCGATGCCCTGCTCGGGGATCTGCTGTTTCCGCTGGTCTCCCTGTCGGTGGCCATCATCCTGTTCGAGGGGGCGCTGACCCTCCATCTGGCCGAGCTCAAGGGGATCGGCAAGGTGGTGCGCAATCTCTGCTCCACCGGCATGCTGGTCAGCTTCGCCGTCATCGGCAGCGCCGGTTACTTCCTGCTGGGGCTGGACTGGCGGGTCGCCACCATGCTCGGCGCGGTACTGGTGGTAACGGGCCCGACGGTGATCGCCCCCATGCTCAACGTGATCCGCCCCACCCGGGAGGTGGACCGCATCCTGCGCTGGGAGGGGATCGTCATCGACCCTATCGGCGCCCTGTTTGCGGTGCTGGTGTTCGAGGCGGTCCGCCTCGGCAGTCAGGGAGATCTCATCAGCCATACCCTGCTGGCGCTGGGCAAGACAGTGCTGGTCGGTTCCCTGATCGGGGTGGCAGCAGGCTGGCTCACCACCCTGCTCATTCGCAAGGACTGGCTACCGGTCAGCCTGCACAAGTTCGGCGTGCTGGCGCTGGTGCTGCTCACCTTCAGCCTCTCCAACTGGCTGAGCCACGAGTCCGGTCTGCTGGCGGTGACCGTGTTCGGCATCTGGCTCGCCAATCAGGAGGGGCTGGATCTGGAGGAGGTGCTGGCGTTCAAGGAGGATCTCGCGGTCATCCTTATCTCCAGCCTGTTTATCCTGCTGGCAGCGCGCCTCGATCTGGCCCAGCTCTGGCAACTCGGCCCCATGGTGCTGGCGCTGCTCTGCGTGGTGCAATTCGTGGCGCGTCCGCTCTGTATTCTGGTCTCGACCTGGGGCTCGGATCTCTCCTGGCGAGCTCGCGCCCTGCTGAGCTGGATCGCCCCGCGTGGCATAGTCGCGGCGGCAGTCAGTGCCTCGTTTGCCATCAGCCTGCATCAGGCCGAGATCCCCGATGCCGACAAGCTGGTACCGCTGGTATTTGCGGTGATCATCTCCACCGTGGTGTTGCAGAGCCTCACCTCGGCACCGCTGGCCAGCCTGCTCAAGATGCGCCAGAGCGCCCCCAACACCTGGCTCATCATAGGGGCCAACTCGGTGGCGCGGGCCATTGGCAAGGCGCTGGCGGATCAGGGGGTGCCGGTACAGCTCTGCGATCCCGCCTGGGAGTTCTGCAAACAGGCGCGGATGAGCAACCTCCCCTGCTACTTCGGCAACCCCCAGTCGGAACATGCCGAGCTGCACCTGCCGCTTACCAGCATCAGTACCGTGCTGGCACTCTCCCCCAACCGCCACAACAACGCCCTCGGGGTGCTGCACTTTGCCCACCTCTACGGCGAGGAGCAGGTCTACTCCCTGCGATCCAGCGAGCAGCACGGCAAGGCCAACCGGGAGAGCGCCACCTTTCGCGCTCGCCAGAACCTGTTCGGCCCCGACATCAACTATGCCAAGCTGAGCAGCCTGCTGAGCCGGGGCGGCCAGATCAAGGCGACCCGCCTGAGCGAGACGTTCGACTGGGCCCAGTATCAGACCGCCAATCCCGGCGCCATCCCGCTGTTCATCATGGATGGCAAGGGCAAGCCCCAGATCGTTACCGGCCCTGTCACCCCGCAGGCGGGTGAGCTGCTGATCGCCCTGCAGCCACCCAGAGAGCAGGGTGCCGAATGAGCGAAGCCAACCACAATCCGCTGATCGCCCCTCTGCTGGTGCTATTGCAACAGGCGGCGGGAAGCTACAAGGTGCATGAACTGATGGCCGCTCTGCGCCAGCAGGGGGAGATCCCCCGGCTGGCCGACGATGAGCAACTACAGCTGTTTCGGGTCAACTTCCTGATCATGAACGCCCTCTACCAGTTGCAGGCCGAGCTCTGGCAAGAGGGATGGTGGCTGGTAATCAGCACCCTGGATATCCGGCTCGAACCGCTGGCCGGGAATCAGGAGGCCAACCACGGCTTTGCCCTTGGCGAAAATCTGCGTAGCTACTATCTCGACTGGCAGGTGTTCTGGCAGACCGACCGTGCCGAAGTTGAAGCCCTGCTCAACCGCTTCTGGCGCGCTTATGACGGTGAGGGGCACAAAGCCGAGGCGCTGGCCCTGTTCGGGTTGAATGAGGGGGCGAGTCAGGAGGCGATCCGCCGCCGCTGGCGGGAGCTGGCACTGCAGCACCATCCGGATCGGGGTGGCAATGCCGAGACCTTTATCCGCATCCGCTGGGCCTGGGAGGTCCTGCGGGGATGATCCGGTTGCCGTCCGCACAAAGAGAGGCATAGACTGGAGCTGAATCCCCCTTCACAGGAGAGCATCATGACAGTCAGTGAACTTCGCAAGCTCTATCAACAACAGATCCTGCAAGAGGCCGAAATACTCCACGACGTGGCCATCCCCGGCTGGATCATCGAATTCAGAGGCAATGATGGCGCCCTCTACGAGCTGACCGATACCCTCGGCTGCCCGGTCAGTTTCGATACGGTCGAACAGGCCCGCGATCATGTGCATCTGGTAGCTGACTGCCCGATGCAGGTAGAACACCTCTATCGCTTCTTCGAACGTTAACTCAAACCGTCACATCTCACCCCTAGCCCCGGTGAGGCTTGTACCAGGCACATAATCAGCACGTGCCTGCCACAGGCCTCCCCAGAAAAAACTGCTTCGATTTACTCGTGTTGCAGAGTACAAGTTGCACGCTATCTGGCATAGACAGCCATAAATCTGGCTATGGAGTGGCTATCTCTATGGTCACATGGACCAGCTCTTCATGTATCGCCAACCGCGCGCGGATCTCGCTGGCGGAGACAGGCGCAGTCATCAGCAGGGAGAGCACGCAGGCATACTGCTGCTGGCCCACCCGCCAGACGTGCAGATCGCGGATCTCGGCATCCGGCAGGTCGGCAATCACCTCACGGATCTCACCCACCAACGGGGTATCCATCTCGGCATCCAGCAGCACCCGACCGGAGTCGCGCAGCAGACCCCATGCCCACACCGCCACCAGTACGGCCCCCACTATGCCCATCAGGGGATCCAGCCAGTCGGCCCCCCACAGCATGCCCCCCACCAGTGCCAGGATCGCCAGCACGGAAGTGGCCGCATCCGCCAGCACGTGGATATAGGCGGCACGCAGGTTGAGATCCTGATGGCCGTGGTGATCGTCATGGTCATGATGATCGTGGTCGTGATGCCCATGATGGTGGTCATGCCCATGGCCGTGGTGATGATGGCCGTGATCATCCTTGAGCAGCCAGGCACAGGCCAGATTCACCAGCAGCCCCACCAGCGCGATGGCGATCGCCTGTTGATAGTGGATCGGGCTGGGATCGAGCAGCCTGAACACCGACTCGAACAGCATCAGCCCGGCCACCCCCACCAGCAGGAGAGCGCTGGTGAAGCCACCCAGCACCTCGATCTTCCAGGTGCCGAAGCTGAATCTGTGGTCGCGGGCAAAGTGGCGGGCGGCGCGGTAGGCCAGCACCGAGAGGCCGAGCGCCAGCGCGTGGGAACTCATGTGCCAGCCATCGGCCAGCAGCGCCATGGAGTTGTAGAACCAGCCGCCGCCGATCTCCGCCACCATCATGATGACGGTCAGCAGCACGGCCCAGCGAGTCTTCTGTTCGGCCAGCGGATTCCCTTCGTGGACGACGGGTTGGTGGCAGTGGGATGAGGCAAGGGATGACATGGATTTCTCCTGAGGACGACAATGCAATATACTATACCCCAGTATAGTTTTATTGATCGAGAGGATCCTGCATGTCACACACCATTCACGGTAAAAAGAAGCTGCTGGCACGGGTACGTCGCATCAAGGGACAGGCCGGTGCGCTGGAGCACGCGCTGGAGCAGGAGAGCGACTGCGCCGCCATTTTGCAGCAGATCGCGGCCATTCGCGGTGCCGTCAACGGCCTGATGCTGGAGGTGCTGGAAGGGCACATGCGTGAGCATCTGGGTGCCGAAGAGGCGACCCCGGCCGAGCGGCTGGAAGATCTGAATCAAGTAGTGCGGGTATTGCGATCCTATCTGAAGTAGGACCGGTGAATGAGGCTGCGGGCGACCCCGCATCATTCCGTTTACGGCTGTGTGGCGTCTGCCCGCCAGCCCCCGTCCCTTTCGGGCTTGAGCCACCGCCAGCTTTGCGCCATGATGTCCAGCCCGGCTGACCGCCGGTTTTACTGGACAGTCAATTTCAAGGATCCCCCATGTTTGAACACGTCGATGCCTATGCTGGCGACCCCATCCTGACGCTAGTCGAGACCTTCCACAAAGACACCCGCGAGCAGAAGGTGAACCTGGGGATCGGCCTCTATTACGACGAGCAGGGGCGCATTCCGCTGCTGTCGTCGGTGCAGCAGGCCGAAGCCCAGCGCGCGGCCGCCCCTGCCCCGCGCCCCTACCAGCCGATGGAAGGCGCCGCCAACTACCGCACCGCAGTGCAACACCTGCTGTTTGGTGCCGACCATGAAGCGGTCAAGGCGGGACGTATCGCCACCATCCAGACCATCGGCGGCTCCGGCGCGCTGAAGATCGGCGCCGATCTGCTCAAGCGCTACTTCCCGACCTCCGAGGTGTGGGTCAGCAATCCCACTTGGGACAACCACAAGGCGATGTTCGAGGGAGCTGGCATCAAGGTGCACGACTACCCCTACTACGATGCGGCCACCGGCGGCGTGCAGTTCGATGCGATGGTCGACTGCCTGAGCACTCTGCCGGCCAAGAGCATCGTGCTGCTGCACCCCTGCTGCCAAAACCCGACCGGGGTGGATCTCTCCCGCGCCCAGTGGGATCGGGTGATCGCGCTGGTGGTCGAGAAGAACCTGATCCCCTTTATGGATATCGCCTATCAGGGTTTCGGTGACGGACTGGAAGAGGATGCCTACGCCATTCGCGCCATGGTGGCCGCAGGGGTCAGCTTCTTCGTCAGCAACTCGTTTTCCAAGAACCTCTCCTTCTACGGCGAGCGCTGCGGCGGTCTGTCGGTCATCTGTCAGGATGCCGAAGAGGCGAGCCGCGTACTGGGCCAGATGAAGGCCACCGTACGTCGCAACTACTCAAGCCCTCCCACCCACGGTGGCCAGATCACTGCGGCGGTGATGAGCCAGCCGGAGCTGCACGCCCTGTGGGTCGGCGAGGTGACCGAGATGCGCACCCGCATCAAGGCCATGCGCCAGAAGCTGTTCGAGGTGCTGAGCGCCAAGGTGCCGGGCCGCGACTTCAGCTACTTCATCAACCAGCGCGGCATGTTCAGCTACACCGGCTTCACCCCGGAGCAGGTGGACAGGCTGCGCGAGGAGTTCGCCGTCTATCTGGTGCGATCCGGTCGCATGTGCGTGGCGGGCCTCAACAGTCGCAACGTCGACTACGTAGCCGACGCCATGGCCGCGGTGCTCAAGGGCTAATCCGCACCAGCCCCGCTTTGGCGGGGCTTTTTTGTCTTGTCTCTTCCCTTCGCTTGTGGAGTACTTATGGATCTGATCGCACTCTCTCGGCTGGGAGGTCGCCATCTGGTCACCCTGCATCTGCTGCTCGACAACCAGAGCGTCACCCGCACCGCCGAGCGGCTATGCACCACGCCTTCCACCGTTAGCAAGACCCTCAACCAGCTGCGGGGTCTGCTGGGGGATCAACTGCTCTACCGCCAGGGCAACCAGCTGCTGCTCACCCCCATGGCCGAGCGACTGGCTCCCACCCTGCACCGGTTGTTGGGGGAGCTGAACGGCCTCACTCGCCAGAATGCCTTCAACCCCCAGCAGTGGCAGGGCTGCTTGCGGCTGGGATTGCGCGAGAGCGTGATGACCTGGCCGGTGGGCCCCATTCTGGGTCAGCTGATGAAAGAAGTCCCGGGCATGGTGCCGGAGATCTGGAACAAGGATGAGCAGGGGCTGGAGGCGCTGGCAGCGGGCAAACTCGACTTCGTGATCCTGCCCCATGACCAGAGCCAGCCGTTACCGCGCCAGCCTGGGCTGGTGTGGGAGACCCTGCGGGAAGAGAAACTGGTCTGTCTGCTGCGCAAAGACCACCCGGCGCTGGCCAAGCCCTGGGATCTCGATGCCTACCTGAGCTGGCGCCATATCGCCATCCGGGATCAGGAGCTGGCCAACCCCTTCTTCGAGCAGAGCCTTGCCCAGCAACAGGTGCGTCGCCAGATTGGCGCCACCCTGCCCGATTTTGCCAGCGCAGCTGCCCTGCTGCCCCAGACCGATCTGATCCTCACCGCCATCGGTGGCTGGGCGGCATGCATCGCCAGCCAGCCGGATCTGGAGCTACGTCCGGCACCGTTCGATTACGGCAAAGTGAGTCACAGTCTGGTCTGGTATGGCCCGGCCGGTGATGGCTCGGCCCGCCACTGGTTCCGCCAGCGGATCCTGCAACTGGGTCGCGAGCTGGTCGAGCCCTGAGCCAGGTGACAGCGAGAAGAGATGGATGTTTCGCCACGGCGAAACATCCATGGCAATGAGGGATCAGGGACGTTTGGTATAAATGGGACTGGGGAAAGAGGCGACATTGCTACCCAGATCCGTGATGCGGGCAGCCCCCTGCTTTTTCACCTGATCGATGCGCAACACCTGATGCATGGGGATAAGGGTGTGACGCACATCGGCAAATTCGCTCTTGAGCTTTTCATGGCTGGGATCGACGATAAGCGCCGTGTGGTTGTCCCAGACAAAATCGGCGATCTCGATAAATCCAAACAGTTGGCCCTGATTCACCTCGCGCACATAAACCTCATAGCGCTCGTTGTGGCAAATAAACTGAACCCGATATAACGCATTGCTTTCACTCATGATTTATCTGTGATGGAGGAGGGACGGATGGGCAATATCATAACGAGCCCCAAGGCCCCCTCCAATAGACAGAAGTCACAGTTGTGTGCTTTTACTACACAGCAAGGGAATCGATCAGACCTCTTTAGATCAGCGGTGGCAAGGTCACCGCCCCCACTCCCGCAGCACGCAACCGACTCGCCAGCCACTCCAGCTCGCTGCGGGTCGCCTCTGGCCAAAACCTCGCCTCCCCCCGTACCCCGTGGTGGCGAAAGCCATTGAGGCGAATGGGCACAGGCCCCAGCTGCTGCAAGAAGGCGGCGAGATCCGCGTCCAGCTCACCATTCGCATCCAGAAAATCGCTCTTGCCCGGCACGTGGAGCAGCCGCAGTTCGGTCAGCTTGCTGTGACTTGCCAGCAGTTGCAGCGATGCCAGCACCCGTTCGCGGCTGTAACCGGTCAGCGAGAGGTGTACCGAGTCACGCCACCCCTTGAGATCGAGCATGGCACCATCGAGCACCGGCAATAGCCGCAGCCAACCGCTCTCGGCCAGCGAGCCGTTGCTGTCTAGCAGGCAAGTGAGATGGGCCAGATCCGGCGCGGCCTTGATGGCGGTAAAGAGCGCAACCACGAAGGGGAGCTGAGTAGTCGCCTCACCGCCTGAGACGGTAATCCCGCTCAGCAATGGGCCGTAGCGGCGCAGCAGGGCCAGCACCTCGGCCACCGTCATGCTGGCGGTCTTGGGATTGGCACTGCGCGGGCAGACATCCAGACAGGCGTCGCAGTCGGTACAGAGCGCCGCCTGCCAGCGCACTCTGTGCTCGCCAGAGTGACCCTCATCCAGAGAGAGGGCACCGCTCGGGCAGACCGCAAGGCAGTCGCCGCAATCGTCGCACAGCCCTATGGTGTGCGGGTTATGGCAGCCGGGGCAGCGAAAGTTGCACCCCTGCAGAAACAACACCAGCCGGTTGCCCGGCCCGTCGACACAGGAGAACGACAGCACCCTGCTCACCAGAGCGCTGCGTGTTGGCAAGACATCAGCCATCGGTGCGAACTCAATACTCGCCGATGGTCGATTCGTGGGCGACTACCCGCGGAGCCCGCTGACGAATGGCGGTCACTTCACTCGCCTCGGCACCGAGACAGGTGGTCTGCAAGCGCGATCCCTCCTCTGCGAAGCGAGCCACGTCGCTCTTGCGGATCATGTAGCCGGTCACCCGCACCAGATCGCTGTCGGCCACGTTGGCGGTGAACTCGCGCATGCCGATGGCAAGCGCTCCCTTGCAGAGCTGCAGCAGTGCCTGCGGGTTCTGGCGGATGGTGGGATCCAGCGTGAGGATCTCGCTGATCCCCGAATGGTAATAAGTGTGGTGCGGCGCCAGCGCCAGCACATGGCTGGCCGGATCCGGCTCCTGCCCGTAGGGGATGCGCACCCCGGGGGTGACTGCCACATCGATGCTGAGGCCACCTTGCGAGTGCAGCAGGGCGCGACCACCCCAGGCATGGGTTTGCGGCGTCGCAGTGACATATTCCGAGAGCTGGGCCGAGATGCGATAGCCAAGCTGGTTCGCCTCCTCGCCGTGACCATAGCGATCCGGCAGATTCTCTTTATCCATCAGGATATTGACCGCTTCCGCCATGCCGTAGATGCCGAACATGGGGACGAAGCGATCCTCATCCAGCAGCCCCTCTTTCACCAGGAAGCTGTTGAAGAAGCCGGACTCCTGATGCAAGAAAGCGGCCCGCGCTTCGATCAACTGGGAGGCCAGACGGCAGTAGTGGGGCAGCAGGCAGCCGAGGAAGTCATCGATCCCCTGGCACTGCTCGGCGACCCGCTTGAGGGAGATGCGCACCAGGGTATTGGCGCCACCGGCCTGCGGCAAGGCGTTGTAACAGCTGACGATGCCAAAACCACGCTGGTCAAAGGTATCGCGATGGATCGGGTAGTTGGCGATGTGCGGCTTGCTGCACTCGGCGATGTTCTTCACCGCCTGCAGCAGCAGGCTGTCCGGGGTCTGCTCCGGATCGTGGAAGAAGGTGAGGTTCGGCGCCACCTGCTTGAGCTCGTTGTCGATGCGCAGGATCAGGCGGCAGATGCGGTTGTCATCAGGCCCGATGTTGACGTGCATGAAGGCGTCCGGCAGCACCCGATCCAGATAGACCCAGAACCCCTTCAGCTTGCGATAGAGGCTCTCGTCATCCAGTTCGCCGACAAACGGCAACAGCAGATGGTCGAGCCGTCCCAGCCAGACCGGCATGCCGGTGACGGAGGGGACATGGTGATAGAGGATGCGCAGGGCGTTGAGCGCCTCGTCGAAATCCTGCGGCGCCGTCAGCTCCAGCCAGGCAGAGCCCTGAGTCAGGAATTTTTCATAGTCCGGCAGCACATAACGCGGCTTGTAGGGGGCATGCCCTTCGAACATGTCGCAGATAAATCCCTGCTCCATCGCCTCGGCGACTGCGGCAGGCTGGTCGGGGTAGGGCAACGCATTCTCGGCGGCCAGCGCCAGTGCGTGGCTCTTCTGGGCAGCGGAGAGATGGGGATCGCGCACGATGCGCTGACAGGTTTCGATCAAAGACATGGGACACTCCTTCACGGATAGAACCCATATCCTTACCATTTACAGGCTTTTTTTGAAGTGACATTCACAACAATGCGAATGTCTCAAAAAGACATCCGTTAAAGGGGATCACAACCAGAACAGAACGGGGGCCTTGTCTGCCGACAAGGCCCCCGTTCTGCGGATCAGGGCTCGATGATGATGGGCGTACCCGGGTCAATGGCATTCCAGAGCTCATCCATCTCGTGGTTAAGTACCGCAATACAACCGTTGGTCCAGTTGGAGGGCTGTACCCGACGGTTACCCATCCGGTTAAGCTGACCATGGATCATGATCATGCCACCCGGGTTCACCCCCAACTCATTGGCGCGCTTGATATCGTCCAGATTCGGGTAGTTGATATGTATCGCTTTATAAAAGCCGGAGTTGCTCTTCTTGTAATCCAGGGTGTAGCGCCCCTCCGGGGTACGTTGATCCCCTTCCCGCTGCTTGTGCCCCTTGGGAGCCGGGCCCAGTGCAACCCAGTAGCGCTTCAGTTCCTTGCCATCCTTCATCAGGGTGAGGCTGTAGGTAGACTTCTTGACCACCACCAAATCGGCTTTTTCGGTAAAGGCAAAACTCAGCGCGGGCCACAGCCCCAGCACACACAACAATACGGCTCTCATTCCATCCCTCGACAAGCCTCTGGCAGGGCTTTTTATGGTTGTCACATCATCTGAATAGGCTCGCCCGTTGGCGAGCGAGCGCCATGATATTGGATCGCCATCAATACTCAATAGACCCAATAAAACATATCTTGGCTGCGAACGGTGAATGGTCCATGAACGACCTGCGCAAACATGACTAATTGACAATAAAAACAAAAACATAGATTACATTTTCTGGCTAGCCATGATGCCGCAGATCGGTAAATATGTAACAATTGAACCTGATTCAGGATGACATCATGCCTCTGCACTTCTTGCCGAACTCTTCGCTGACCCGCCTGCTGCTGGTCAGCGCACTGCTCTGGCTACCCGCCAGTGTCGCCGCCGATGCGCTCTGGCTGCGCGAGCCCGCCCTCTCCCCCGATGGCAAGCAGCTTGCTTTCACCTGGCAGGGCCGCATTTTTGTCGCCAGTGCCGAGGGTGGCCCCGCTACGGCGCTCACCGGCAGCGACTACCTGAGCCAGCGGCCAATCTGGTCGCCGGATGGCAAACAGCTCGCCTTTGCCGCCAATCTCTACGGCAACGAAGATGTGTTCGTGGTGCCTGCCAGCGGCGGCGAGATGGTGCGCCTCACCCGCGATTCGCGCACCGATCTGCCGCAAGCCTTCAGCGCCGATGGCAAACGACTGCTGCTGAGCAGCCAGCGCCTGGGTGCGCCCGATGCCGACCATTTTATCGCGGAAGGCTACCAATGGGGCGAGCTCTACTGGACCCCGATCACCGGCGGCACCTTGCAGGCCGATCTGCCGCTGCCTGCAACTCTCGCCCGCCCCCACGGGGAGCGGCTCGCCTATCAGATGCCCGCGGCGGATCAACCCTTTCGCAAGCATCAGCACTCGTTTGCGGTGCCCCGTCTCTGGTTGTTTGATGGCAAGCAGCACAAGCAGCTGACCGAAGATCGGGTGGCGGCCACCGATCCGGTCTGGAGCGACAAGGGAGATACCCTCTTTTACCTGAGCGAGCGCAGCGGCGATTTCAACGTCTGGCGCCGGGATCTCGCCAGCGGCAAGGAGCAACAGCTGACCCACTATCAGGGCCATCCGGTGCGGGGGCTCAGCGCCTCTCGCAGTGGCGATCTGGTCTGGTCATGGCTGGGTGAACTCTATCGCCTCGATGCCGGTAGCAGCGAGCCACGCAAGCTGACCCTCACCCCGCAAGTGGCGAGCACGCCGGATGAGGCGAGCGAGGCCCTGACCCTGGCAGATGAAGCGCTGGCCAGCGAAGAGGCGGACGAGCTGATCCTGGTGAGCGAGGGCAACCTGTTTGCCGTCGACCCCGAGCGGGAGCGGGTGCGCCAGCTGACCCGCGATCCGAGCGAGCAGTCCAGCCCCCTCTTTGCCGAACAGGGGCGCGCCCTCATCTATCTGTCGGAGCAACAGGGGCACGCCGCCCTCTATCGCCTGCGCAAGGGTGATCCGGATCTGCTGTTCAGCGATCCCGGCACCCTGACCGAGAGTCTGCTGCTGGCGATTCCCGGCAAGGGGATCAGCCGTCCGGTGCTCTCCCCCGACGGCAAGCAGCTCGCCTTCGTGGTGGATGGCCAGGCCATCCACCAGCTCGATCTGGCGAACAACAAGCAGCGGGAGCTGGTGCCTGCCAGCTTCAACCCCTCGCGCCACGAGGTACATCTCGCCTTTGCCCCCGACTCCCGCCATCTGGCGCTCACTTTCCGCCCCGATGCGGCAGAGCAGGAGATCGCGGTGATCGATACGGCCAATCCCAAGGCCAAACCGGTCAATGTCAGCCTCAACGGCTATCAGGATGGACAACCGGGCTGGAGTCAGGATGGCGCCATTCTCTACTGGCTATCGACCCGGTTTGGCGCACTGGGGCCCGATGGCGAACCCCTCGTCACCAACCTGCTCGGCATTTACAGCAGCCGCGCCGCCAGAGCCGATGCCATTGCCGAACTGGAGCCGCCGAAAGGGGGATACGGCTTTGAGAGCGATCGTCTCAACCATCGCGAAGCACTGCTGCTGCAACCCACCGGCACCCTGCTCGCCAGCCGCATCATCGGCGACCAGCTGATCTATCTGGTGGAGGAGATGGGGGTCAACAGCGAGAGCGAGATCAAGGGCTACAGCCAGGATCTGCGCAAGGGCAAAACCAGCGAACTGTTTGGCGAGCAGCCCGGCCCTGCGCTGGCAAGCCTCAACCAGCAGGGCACCCTGGCTACCCTGGTGCGGGATGGTGAGATCACCCGGATCCACCTCGACTCCGGCGAAGCCACCAGCGCCCCCTTCGCCTTGCAGCCCACCAGCCGCTGGCAGGAACGCATGACCGCCGCCTTCGATCAGATCGCCCGGCTCACCCGGGACGAGTTCTATCTGGACGATATGAACGGGGTAGATTGGGAGAGCTATGTCGCCGCTTACCGCCGCCTGCTGCCGGGCATCGGCAACCCGCGGGACTTTGGCAACCTGCTGGCGGAGCTGGCTGGCGAGCTCAATGTCTCCCACACCTGGGGCAGCGGCCCCGCCCCCTTCCCGCGCATGGCGGACGAGACCGCCAGCCTGGGCGGCTACTGGCAGGATGGCGAGCAAGGGGTGATGCTCACCGCCCTGCTCTCTGGCGGCCCGCTGGATCAGGAGAGCGATATCTCCTCGGGCGCCCGCCTGCTCGCCATCAATGGCATCCCGATTGCCAATCTGGCCGAGCAGGATCGGGCCCTCAACCATCAGGCTGGCGCCCGGCTTGCCCTCACCTTCCAGCAGGAGGGCAACAAGCAAACTGACGAGGTGGTGCTCACCGCCATCGACAAGCAGCAGGAGTACCAGCTGCAACAGGATCGCTGGATTGATAAACGTCGGGAGCTGGTGGCCAGGCTGAGCGGAGGACGGGTCGGCTATGTCTATCTGCCAGCAATGAATAGCGAGGTCTACGATGCGGTGGTGGCGGATGCCCTCGGCAGACAGCGCAATCGCGAGGCGCTGATCGTCGATGTCCGCTTCAACAGCGGTGGCTATCTCGCCAATACCCTGGTGGAGTTTCTGACCGGCAGCGGCAGCGCCAAGGGGATGGCCAGCAGTTGGCCCCGTCAGGGCAAGGGTGAAACCGACGCCGCCACTCGCCAGTGGACCAAGCCTTCGGTGGTGCTGGTGAACGCTGGCAGCTACTCGGAAGGCTCCGCCTTCCCCGAGTACTACCGCACCCTCAAGGTCGGCCCCATCGTCGGCGATCCGGTGCCCGGCACCGGCACTATGGTCTACAGTCACGACTCCCGGCTGATCCCGGGCCTCTCCTACGGCATTCCGACCCTGGGGCTGCGCAAACCGGACGGTGCCTTCTACGAGAATCAGGAGCTGATCCCGGATCTGCAGGTGCCCCTCACTCCCGCCGACATGGTGGCCGGGCGCGACCCGCAACTGGAGGCGGCAGTACAGGCCGCCCTCAAGCAGTTGCCAGCCAGCACCAAATAACTGCGCTCAACGAAAGCGAAACAGCTCGCGATGCAGATGCCCGTCCGGCAACAGCCGGGTCAGGGCATCTGCCATCCCCTCCGGCCCGCAAAACCACACCTGCTCAGGCGCATCCTGCGCGATGCGAGCCAGATCCAGTCGCCCGGCCGCCTTGTCCAGATGCAACTGATAGCGCACGCCGGTACGATGACAGAGCTCCGCCAACCGTCGGTGGTAGACAGCCCCCGCCAGATCCGGCGCACACTGGATCAGGGTGATCCCCTCGCCCCGCTCGCCACGGGCAGCCAGCCCCTCCAGCCAGGCGACGAACGGCGTGATACCTATCCCGGCCCCCAGCCAGAGGGCTCGTCCTCCCCCTTGCGGGGCGACAAAAGCGCCATAGGGGCCGGTCACCACCACCTCATCCCCGACGCGTGCCTCTGCCACCAGCTGACGGGTATGATCCCCGAGCGCCCGTACCGCGATCACCAGCTGGCGCCGATCCGCCGACACCCGCACCAGGGTAAAGGGGTGCGGCCCCTCCTTGGCGTCAAATTCGAAAAAGGCAAACTGACCCGGGCGGTAATGGGCGAGCGGCCGCTCCAGCAGCATGGTCAGCTCGCAGGTCTGATCCGCCAGCGTCCGCACCGCAACGACCCGGCCGGGATGGCGCTTGCGCGCCCCCACTTGCCCCAGCAGGGAGTAGAGGGCCCCGATAGCGCCGATCCCGCCGATCAACCAGATCGCTACCCCAACCGGCGTCATGGCTCCCACCTGAGGCAGCAGGCAGAGCCCGTGCCCCCAACCCGCCAGATAGATGAGCGGCGCCAGTCGGTGGATCAGCCGAAAACGGCCATAACTCACCAGCGCCAGCAAGCTCACCACCACCAGTGCGATCAGCAGATAGAAACTCCACTCCCCCAGGGTATTGCCAAGGGCATGGAGCGAGATGCCATTGCCGGCGCCAGCACCAGCTGCGGCAGCACTGGCCCCACGCCGGGCGGGGCGGCTCAGCCAACCCGCCGAGACCGCCCACTTGGGCGCCTCTACCAGCAGCCAGTGAGCGGTCAGTGCCAATGCGCCGCCGATGGCCGTCTGGCGGTGCCATCGCAACATCCGGTCCAGACCGCCACACCACACCTCCAGCTGCGGCAGACGCAACGCCAGCAACAGCGAAATGGCCATATAGGCCATCCCCAACAGGCCCGTCAGCAGCAACATCTCATGGCGCCAGGGCCACACCCCGTTGGCGTCCCCCGCATAACCCAGCCACCAGACCCCGACCGCCAGCAGCGGCAACAGCCACCACACCCATTTGTTCGTCATAACATGCTCCCTGGTTCCATCGCGGCAGGGACTCGTCCCTGCTCATGGTTCCATTACAACCCCGTCCGGTCACAAGACTTTGCCAGAGGGGGAAGCTTGTGTGGCAATGTGTGACAAACGGGAACAAAAGAGGGGCCGACTGGCCCCTCATGATCACCCTTGTTGGCTCGCCCCTTTTCACAGGAGATGGCGCACAATCCACCTCCGCTGTGATTGACGACCTGCCAGCAGAAGGAATCAAATGGGGATGTTACATATCTGCGGCGGAAAACCTGCCGCCCACTCCCCCGGACAAGGAGCCCCCCTTGCTTTCATCCACCGAACAACGCGTCTGCCCGAGTTGTCAGCGCGAGACCAACCATGTCGTGGTGCTGGTCGACAAATCCTTTGGTCAGCAGCTGACACCGGAACAAAAGCACACAGCATTTATCAAAGACTTCATTACCGGCTGGGCCTCCGGCCCCTTTCTGGCCAACATGGATCGCTTTGAACGACATGCCATCTGCGAGCATTGCGGAAATAAAGTCATTGATGAATGAAAAAGGGAGGGGCAATTGCGGGCTTCCATACACCAGCCACCTTTTATGGCCGAAACCCAAAAGAAGGCGTTGCGATTCAGGATCACAACGCCATAGACGTCAATCAAACAACACTGTCACCGGCAACCCTTCCACTTGCAGGTTCGGGGGTAATTTTTCATCCAGCGAGAGTGCGACCTTGAGGGTTGCTTTCTCCCCTTCAAACGGTGCGGCTAACTGAGCCGGCAACTTGTCCGCCAGCTCGACCTGTCTGGCGACCCTGGCAGCCAGACGCTCCCCGCTGGGCAGCTTGACGACAGCCTTGTGTCCAGGAGCCATTGAAGAGAGATATTTGGGCTGCACATAGGCTATCACCAGCGGGTCTTCTCGCTTCGAGATAAGTGCCAGAGGAGCCCCCGAGAATACCCAGTCCCCCTCCTGTACCAGCACATCTGAAACCTTGCCAGTCGCCGGAGCTCTTGGCTGTTGATGGTACGCCATCGCTTCCATCTCGGTCAGCTCCTGATCGAGCAAGTGACGAGCACTGGCTAGCGGTCCGGTCAGTTGGTCCTCACTGATTTGCAGTTCCTGCGCTATCTTCTCTGCCCTTGCCTTCTGCAGAGCTATGCGTGACTGAGTCCAATTCAGCAGGGCCGTTGCGTACTCTGCACTGGATACCAGCTTCTCTTTTTTATAACCGGCATACTCCTGATAGATGACCTCCTGCTCCCGGCTCCCCCGTTCGGCAATACCAATCTGTTCGTCCAGATTGTGCAAGATAGCCTGTTCAGCCTCAGCCTTGCTCAATTCGATGGCCGCTCTGCGCGCTTTTCGTTCCGCCATGTTGGCCTTGAGGGTTGGAGATTCGAACTGCATCAGGGCATCGCCTTGTGACACCCCCTGGCCGGGAGCCGTGTAGATGTGTCGAATAAAGCCATCCCCATTGGCAACAACCAGTTGCGGCTCGGTGGTAATGATGGCTGGCGCCTGGGTCAGCCACCACTCGCGCCCCAGATACCACAGCAGAATAATAACGGGACTGAATGCCAGTAACAGGATGAGATACCAGCGAGCCTTGAAGGCGACACGCTTGGCGGGGGCATACAATACCCGGATCCCTTCATCCGACGTGGCATCCTGCTTCTTGGGGGGATTGAATGTGACTTTCATCAGAATTTATTTCCTCGTTTTAATACCCACCAGGGGGCCATGCTGCTCTCTTCATGACCGCGCCGGAACATCTCATTCAACAGTGCGATGGCGCACCACAAGCGCATCAGCAAGGTGTACACCGGGTAAAGACACAACCATGGCAGCAGACGTAGATCTGCCTTCGGGCGTTCAGATATAGCCAGCAAAAACACAGCGAAATTAACCAGGGTAAGAAACAGGTAAACCAGATAGAGACAGATCATCAACGCAGCGACAAACTGCCCCGGATAGCTAAGCACCAACCACCAGCTATAACCCATGACCAGCAGGGGCAGCACCACGTTTTGCGCCACCCCGTAGATCAAGGTAAACAAAAAGGTCTTCCAGCCCAGAATACGCGGCGTCAGGGAGAGCTTGTGCTTGCGCAGATAGAGAAACAGCAGATCTCCATCCCAGCGTAAACGCTGCTTGGCAAGCGTGATCACGTCTGCGGGCGCATCGGTGTGACCGATGGCACGAGGGGCGAACCCTATCTTTAAAGCCGGATGGCGTTTGAGGTAATGCTTAATACGGACCGTCAGATCCAGATCTTCTGCGGTATGGGTATCCCACCCACCAATCTGGCGCAAAAAATCACGACGAAACGCACCGAAGGCTCCCGAGATATTGTTGATGAGGTTCCACTCGCTCAGTCCCGTCTTGCCCCCCTGCATGGAGATCATGTACTCAATGCTCTGCATCCGGGTCAGTACGCCATCGTTCAGATTTCGCACCCTTAATGCCCCTCCCACAGCAGGCACATCAGGATCATCGAAACAAGCCACGATCTCATCGATCATGTTGTTGTCAAAGGAGGTATCTCCATCCGCGTTCATCACTATCTCGCCAGTCGCAGCGGAGAGACCGGCATTGAGAGTGGAGACCCGGCCTCCCCTCTGCCATTTCGGTAGCAGGACCAAACTTCTGTTCTCGCACCCCTCGAATTCACGAACACAATTGAGCGCAGCCTGATAGGTATGCGCGTTGGCCTTGGCGCCATCAATCACAGCCATGATTTCCATTTGACCGCGATAAAGCTGTTCCTTGAGCGTCAATATGGTGGAGCGGATCGCCTCACCTTCCCCATAACAGGTGATGATGCAAGACACTTTGGGACAGCGCCGAGCGCGCGGCAGTTCAGATGCCCTGGGAAGCTGGCGCGCATACCATTTCAGGATCCCGGTCAACGTCAGCGCCATCAGTGGCACCTCCATCAACAGCAACATGGGCAACAGCAACAGAATCATCCGGGGAGAAAACTGGAGGCTACCCAGTATCTCTATCAGGATGTAGTGCACCGTATTCATCCACTCATGCATCCGGGCTATCTCCATCCAGCCACTGGCCGAGCCATACCGCTGTATCGTCGCCCAACAGGGCGGGCAAAGGTTGTACTTTCACCGCCAGCGTCAGAGCATCCAGTCCCTCGATGAGATTCAATGCCTGAATGCGCTCCTGCAGAATGCGCCAGTCGTCGGCATCCGTATGCGGCAACAGCAATAACAATCGGTCATCGGCATACTGGCAAACGACATCGGTATCACGGAATAGAGCTTGCAAACGGCTGAGCAGAGCGGCCAGTCGCTGCTGAGTCTTTAGCATGCCCAACTCGGCACGCAACTCAGCCAGATGCTCAACCCGAATAGCCAGCAAGGTATGGCAGCCACCATGGCGTTGCAGCAAGCTATTGTTCCATTGCAGCAACCAGGGGAAGTGCTCCATGGCCATAGGGGTACCCCAGGTCAACGGCAGATGCAGTTGTTGAGTTCCTTCCCGTGCGATGTGGCGGGCCAGCTTGCCGATGCGATATTCATAGATGGGCGCAACCACCAGATCATCGGGTTTGTGCGCCTGGCCACATTCATGGCAACGCGCCTGGACGGCAGCCTCCATAAAACGGGCATGGCATGACAAACAACGGAATTTCTCAAGGGGCCTGTCATAGTCAACACCGATGTGACGCAGAGTCGTGACGCACTTGGGACAACGCAGCACACCCTGTCGCATGAATGCATCCTGATCATCCACGTGCCCGCAGGTGAAGCAGTGCACAGCTGGCTTGGCCTGGATGGCGATATGAGCGCATTCGGGACACACATCGACAAAATTGAGATGTGCCGAGTTGCAACTGTGACAAAGACGTACCCGGTCCACCAGCTGCTCACTCTGCAATAAACGCTCTGCAACCAGCTGCGGGAGGGCATCCCCTGCTTCGCTGCCCAGCAGGCAATCCAGCAGGGGATAGCTGTACCCCTGACGGCAACCAGCCTGCCAACGTGGCAACAAGCGAAAATGGGAGCGAGGCCAGCTGTACCAAGCCAGCTTTTCCATGTCATCCGGATGCTCTCGAGGGGTCAACAACGCCAACCGTTCAAGCATGTCAGAGGCCCGTTCATCCAGCTGTGTCAGGAGACCGTCGGCCAACATGGGAGAGAGCGGGCTCTTCACAACACAAAATACCGGCTGCAAATAACGTATCGGGTCACGCCGCACAGCCTGCAATACCCTGTCCTGCTCATCTGCAGGCAGGTTGAGCAGTAATACCGGCTGCTGCAATGGATCCCAGCAGGACAGATCGAGAAGTGGCAAGGCAACACGATCCACCGAGCCTCCCAGCAGCGCAATCTGACCGGGGTGTTCACTCGTGCTCATCATGGGGAAATAACCTCTTTCCATTCACTGACAAATAGATACCAAGCCAATAAAACGGACCCGCCTGTTGCCATGCATCGGCAGACTCAGGCAATGTCGCGAGATGCGCATTGCCCTGCACGGACAGCACAACAGCAGTGTCAACGTTATCGACGGATAGCATGAAGCAGGCGAACGCGCAGAAAGAGTTGAGAGCTGACGCCATTTTCATGTGCGGCTCAGCCATCTCGGGGGAAGAGATCTGAAGCTTTCCGAGCCCGACTCACATCGGGGGTGGCAAGGTGGGCGATTTTGCAGTTGTGGACAATTTAGTCAACCCGGAAAGATGAGAATAACTAGCAGATAGTTGAATGGATCAATCTTTATGCACAAAGATGACTACAAAAAGCACTATTAACAGAAAAGACAAAAGAGCGTAACTCAGTGAATCTACTATCTTGCAGCCTACAATTCCTATTCATGTTCATATGAATACATATCTGATGGCAAAATGCGGACCCAATCGGCAAGGCGACAAACTGTGTCGCGCACCTGCCAATAATATGGCAGCGTCTGCCACGGTTACGACAACGAATAACCATGAAAAGCACAGCTCCCGGCCTGATCACCGGGAGCTGTGCGGATTATTCGGCTGAAACCGGTTGGTAATGGTTGACGATCCACGCCTCGAAGTCGGCCAGCATGCGGGTTTCCGACTCGTTGTTGTCGGCGATAAGCTCGGCGCCGTGGACCACCCGGATATGGGCATCGAGCGGGCTTCCCTCGCCAGCCGCGGGGCGCTGCTGGGCTGCGGCCATGCAGGCTTGCGCCTGTTGCCACGCCTCAGCGGCGCTCAGGTTGCACGCCTCGGCCAGCGGCACGGCACTGAAGCCTTCACCAGTCAGGCTGCGCAGGGTCTCATCATGAGTCATGCCGTTGCCCGGCCCCCAGTAGTGGGCGGCCAGATCCGGCCCGATGCGCGGGTTGTCGGTGAGGTAGCCATCGCGCTTGAGGAAGTAAGCGCGGGTCTGTTCCACCGCCATCAGCGCCAGCAGGTAGCCGTGATAGGCGCAGGCCGACTCCTGATTAAGGAGGTGCGGAATGGCCAGCAGCGGGCGCGGGCTCTCGACACCGAGGATCTTGCGCTCCCACTTGCGGGCCAGCGCCAGCACAGCCTCGGGAGTACGTTCAGCCTCATCCATGGCGTAGAGATCCCGCTCGAAGTAGGCCACCAGCGCGATCTGACGTTCGTTAAAAGCGCGAAACGGCTGACGGGCGGCGATCATCTCCTTGATAAGCGCATCGGGGATCGCCTCTCCTGCCGCATTTCTGGCGTAGCGTTTGAGCCAGTCGGCATCGTCCAGCAGGCTGTCGCAGAACATCGACTGGGTCTCGGCATAAGCCATAGAGGTGGGCGGAAACTCCTGTGAGAAGCAGGGGGCATTGCCGGTGACATTGGCAAAATGCGCGGCGTGGCCCCCCTCGTGGAACAGGGTGTTGAGCCCGCTCCAGCCGCTGCCCACCTGCGCCGGATCGGCCAGGCTGGTGAAATTGACCACCGCAGGTATCCACTCCCCCTGCTGGAAGAAGCTCGGCACCGGGCCGTGGCAGAAGCCGTTCTCGTATTTCCCCTCCCGGGTCAGCAAGTCCAGGGTGAGGGTCGCCCCGCGATACTGGATGCCGAGACGACGGAAGCTCTCGACCCAATCCTTCAGCGCCCGCGAGAAGGGCACATAAGGATCGAGCTGGCGGGTTACATCACCACTGATGGCGTAGCGCAGGTTATGGGGCATCAGGGCCGCCTCCCCCTTGGCCGCTTTCAGCTCGGCAAGGCTTTGCTGCAGCCGGGCGTCGGTGCGGGAAATGAAGTCGTCGAGGATGGCGAACAACTGCTCCGGGCTCATCTGCTCGTTCTTGCGCACCTTGTAATCGAAGTAGTCGCGATAGCCCATGGCGCTGGCAAAGCGGTTGCGCAGCGCCACCACCTCGAGAAAGCCGTTGCCGACCACCCACTGCTCCAGGGTGTGGAACATGGCGAGCGCGCTCTGGCGCACCGCCTCGCTCGGGCTGGCGGCAAGGGAGGTACTGGCGGCGGGTAGGCTACCAGCCACCTGCTGGCCATGCTCATCCAGCAGGGTCAGTTTCAGCCCCTTGCGGCGGGCGAACAGCGCCGCCTCGGCAGCCACCAGCTCATCCATCAGGGCGGCAGCGGCGGGATCTTCAATCACATTGCACTCGAAGAAGGCGATCCAGCCTTGCAGACCGCGCTTGATATCATCCTCGTCGGCCTGCGCCAGCATCTCCCGCAATTCGGGCAGACGGGCCGGATTGGCGCAAAAAGCCTTGTAGGCCTGCTCGGCCGCGGTAAAACCGGCCTGATCGTCGCTGGTACCCATATAGGTGGACCAGAAGAGATCCTCCTTGCGCCTGTGTACCTGCAGATAGTCGGCGTTGAGCTGGTTGAAGTAATTCCTGGCAATGGAACTCATAAATTCCCTCTTGTTATGGGGTCACCCGCAGCGGGGCCCACTCCTTTTTTAGTGAAATGCCAAATGATTCACACTCTTTGGCAAAAATTGCGCAGGGATGCGCCTGAACACGCTACCAAAAAATGGGGAGTGCTGTCTGCTGGCTATACTGTTGTCAAAACGCTCATTTAAGGGCGCGCGACCACTGGTTAATAGTAAATAAGTTGTTACATCAAGCAATTGGCTGCCGCAGTAACGAGCCATAGAAAATCAACAGGGAATGAGGGTTTCGTCATGTTCAAGCTCGGTGATATCACCGTGAGCCGCAAATTGTTTTTGCTGCTCACGTTGGCGTTTGTCGGTTTTGTCTCGCTGCTGTTCATCTCGGCCAACGCGCTCCAGCGCAATCTGATGAGTGAGCGAGAGGCGCGGCTCAATGCGGTATTAAGCCAGGCCATGAGCCAGATCCAGTTTCTGGCCAGCACCCTGCCTATGGAGCAGGCGCAGCAAGAGGCACGCAAGCTGCTGACCAATATGCGCTTTGACGACAACAACTATCTGTTCGTGATCAATGAGAACCGCCAGATGCTGGTGCACCCCATCCGGCCGGAGCTGGTCGGCCAGACCATGGGGGAAGGAACAGGTGCCACCGCCGGGCAGTTCTGGTATCAGATGGTGGATATCGCCAAAGGGGGCAAACAGGGCACCCTGCAATATGTCTGGACAGGCCCATCGGGTGAAACCGCCGACAAGCTCTCCAT
The DNA here is from genome assembly GCF_049171255.1 of Aeromonas sp. 603757. Classification (NCBI taxonomy): domain Bacteria; kingdom Pseudomonadati; phylum Pseudomonadota; class Gammaproteobacteria; order Aeromonadales; family Aeromonadaceae; genus Aeromonas; species Aeromonas sp. 603757. The sequence continues at coordinate 72,773 of NZ_JAAKOE010000016.1, forward strand.
GGTATCCGGCTATCAGCCCTGGGGCTGGATCCTCGGTTCCGGCATGCTGCTGCAGGATATTCAGCAGACCATCTGGGCCCAGTACATGAAGATGGGGACCGCCACCGCCATCGTGATCCTGCTGATGGGGTTGCTGGGCTGGCGCATCACCCACTCCATCGTCTCCCCCCTCAGTCAGATCAACCACGCCATGCAACGGGTCGCCAAGGGGGATCTGGTGGTGAGCATCCCGGTACAGGGCAAGGATGAGCTGGGAGTGGTCGCCCGCTGCACCAACCAGAGTCTCGATGCCATCCGTCACGCCCTGCTGGAAGCCAGTCAGGGGGCTCGCAACGTGGCGGATGCCGCCCTGCGCATCGCCGCCTCTGCCGAGCAGACCAATCAGGCGGTGACCAGCCAGCGGGATCAGCTGGCCCAGCTCGCTACCGCCATGAACGAGATGAGCGCCACCATCTCCGATGTGGCCGGACACGCCGAAAATACCGCGCGGGATACCCAGGAAGCGACCGGAGAAGCCGGGCTCGGCAACCGCGACGTTCACGCCAGCGTGCACGGCATCAAGGCGCTGGCCACCGAGGTGGAGCAGGCCACCCAGCAGGTCAACCAGCTCAAGGAGGGGGTGATGCAGATCAGCGAAGTGACCGCCGTCATCAGCGCCATTTCGGAGCAGACCAACCTGCTGGCCCTCAACGCCGCCATCGAAGCAGCACGGGCTGGCGAGCAGGGCCGCGGCTTTGCCGTGGTGGCCGACGAGGTGCGCCAGCTGGCCAGCCGCACTCGCCAATCCACCGAAGAGATCCAGAGTACCATTGCCCAGCTGCAGCAACGGGCCGTCACCGCCGCCAACGCTATGGATACCAGCCGCAAACTGGCAGAGAGCAGCGTCAACCAGTCCCAGCAGGCGGGGCAGGATCTCACCCTGATCGTCAACCACATCCAGCATGTAAGCGACATGGCGACCCAGATCGCTACCGCCGCCGAGCAGCAGAGCATGGTGGCCGAGGATATGAACCGCAACGTCAGCGGCATCAACGACTCGGCGCTGGAGATGTCCCAGTCCGCCTCGCAACTGGCGCAGGAGAGCGAGCTGCTGGCCGGTCTCTCCCGCAGCCTGGATGAGCGGCTTGCGGTGTTCAAACTGGGCAAGGAGTCCTCCACTGCGCCAATGATGGCTCCTGTGTCTCCCCCCTCCGGAGAGCAGCGCGCCCGTCATTGATGGCGTCAACCCGTGTCGCTTTGTCACCCGACCTGCCAGCCAAGCTGGCAGGTTTTTTTACGCCGCCAACACGCAATCGGCATGCACCTTATCGGCATATTCAACGGTATTCGACGCCATTCACAAATTAGAGAACAATTTAAAAACAGTCAGTTAGAATGATTTGCGCGTCGCTGAACGATGTATTTAAACATTCAACTTCAAATAATTAATCAATGCGGTGCACAATGGTGATGGCCGAACATTTGGCCCATCACTAACCATCTAGTCATTTGGCAAACTGACCGAAAGGTCGGGACGCAAAGCCTCCGGTCTACAGACGTTTTGTCCAGGATAGCGGGGTTGCCACACGCAAGTGTGCATCGGGGAACTCCCCGGCCAACTGACTGCCCACATCTATCGAACAGAGGAATGTATGGCAGCAAAAATCCAACTCAATCACATCGCGGCGATGCTGGCCCTGCTGGCCAGCGGTAGCGCCCTGGCCCACGGCTACATCAGCCAGCCCGAGAGCCGCAACTACCTGTGCAAAACCGGTGGCAACAGCCAGTGTGGCGGCGTGCAGTGGGAGCCCCAGAGCGTGGAGGGCCCCTCAGGCTTCCCGCAAACCGGCCCGCAGGATGGTCAAATCGCCTCGGCGGGCAGCCCGCGCTGGAGCGAGCTGAACATCCAGACCAGCGACCGCTGGACCAAGCGTGAAGTACAGCCCGGCCCCTTCGCCATCAGCTGGACCTTTACCGCCAACCATGTCACCCGCAACTGGCGCTACTACCTCACCAAGCAGGACTGGAACCCCAACCAGCCGCTCACCCGCGCCTCGTTTGATCTGACTCCCTTCTGCGTCATCGACGGCAACATGGTGCAGCCACCCAAGGAGATGACCCATCAGTGCGTGCTGCCGGAGCGCACCGGTTATCAGGTGATCCTCGGCGTGTGGGAAGTGGGCGACACCAGCAACAGCTTCTACAACATCATCGATGCCAAGTTCAAAGATGGCAGCCAGCCGCCGCTGGAGTGGAGCCAGGCAGGCACCATCTACCCCTCCATCGACCTCGCGGTGGGTGACAAGGCGATGACCCGGGTATTCGATGCCAACGGCGAGCGCCCCGATCTGCAGACCGTACTGACCATCACCACCGCCGAGCAGGGCCAGAAGAACAGCTGGGCCCATGCCCTCGCCAGCAAGATCAACGCCGAGCAGAGCCTGATCCGCGCCGGTCAGCAAGGAGCCGATAGCCAGTTCAATCCGGTCTACGGTATGAACCCCGTCTATCTGCATCGAGACAGCAAACTGGATCGAGTCGAGATTGATCTGCAACAGCTGCAGCCGCCGGTAGTGGACAGCATCAACGTCAGCGGTCTGGCCAGCGACTATGTGCTGGACAACGGCAAGGCCACCCTCGATTTCACCGTCACCGCACAGGGAGATCTGGCCGTCACCAACACCCTCTATGACCACGGCGGCGTCGCCAAGGGTGAAAGCAGTGCCGACATCAAGGACAGCAGCCACACCTTTACCATGGCGCTGGAAGGGCTCAAGGCAGGTCACCACCAGCTGGTGATCAAGGCCACCCCGAAAGCGGGCGGCGAGACCATTCAGCAGACCATGGATCTGATGTTCAAGGAGCAGAGCAGCGGCGAATACGACTTCGTCTTCCCGAACTCGATCAAATCCTATGCCGCCGGCACCAAGGTGCAGCAGCCGAAAAATGGCAAGGTCTATCAGTGCAAGCCCTTCCCCTACAGCGGCTACTGCCAGCAGTGGACCACCACAGCAACCCAGTACGAGCCGGGCATAGGCTCCCACTGGCAGATGGCGTGGGATGAAGTGCACTAACCCACGCTTGGCCACATAAAAAAGGGCGTCCTCTCTAGCAGGGGACGCCCGGAAAAATCAAACCTTGCGGTTTGCATACCAACGGAACCAAGACCTCACTCTTCACTTACTTCACACACTCAACACACTCTTCAAAACAGGGTTTGTCCATTAACCCTGCCATTTTCCTCCTTCGACAATCACATCATTCGGATCGGTATCAGGGCTCAGCTTGTCACGCACATACTGGTCATAGAGTTTCAGCAGGTACTTCTCCTCACCCAGCTTGGCGAGACGGTCGTTGACCCAGTCACGCAGCTCGATATTGCCCTTCTTCACCGCCGGGGCAATGGGATCTTCCGAGCCCAGTTTTTCGGGCAATACCCGATAGCCCGGGTTCTCCTTGGCCCAGCTGAACAGCACCAGGTTGTCCTGGGCGTAGGCATCGCCGCGCCCCTGGGCCAGCGCCTGCAGGGATTCGGTGTTCTTCTCGAACTTGAGTACCTTCCACTCCGGGTGGTTGCGGGTCAGCCAGATGTCGGCCGTGGTGCCGGTGGTCACGATCAGGGTCTTGCTAGCCAGATCATCGAGCTTCTTGGCCGGGCTCCCTTCCGGCACCAGCACCTGTACCGCCACTCGCAGGTTCGGGTTGGTGAAATCCACCACCTCGCGCCGCTCCGGCGTCACCGTCATATTGGCGAGGATCAGATCCACCTTGTCGCTCTGCAGGAAGGGGATGCGGCTGGCTGGCTCCACCGCCACGAACTCGATCTTGTTCTCGTCCCCCAGCAGATCCTTGGCGAAGCGGCGACCCAGATCCGTGTCAAAACCGACGTAGTTGCCCTTCTCGTCCACGTAGCCAAACGGCGGCTTGTCGGTGAATACGCCGACGATGAGCTTGTCCCGCGCCTTGATCTTGTCGAGGGAACCGTCCGCCGCATGGGCAGCGCCGCTGGCGATACCCAGTCCCAATAAGGCACTAAGCAGAACCGAGGTGATTTTTTTCATGCTGACTCCTTTCGTTTGATGACATTTGTATAAGAAAACTTGGCGAGGAACTGGCGCGCACGCTGGCTCCTGGGATTGTCGAAAAATTGGTGGGGGACGGCCTGCTCCAGAATGTGGCCGCCATCCATGAAGACGATGCGATCCGCCACCGCCCGGGCGAAGGCCAGCTCGTGGGTGACGATAAGCAGGGTCATGCCGCTGCCGGCGAGATCGCGGATCACCTCCAGCACCTCCTGCACCATCTCGGGGTCGAGGGCGGCGGTTACCTCGTCAAACAGCATCACCTGCGGGTTCATGCACAGCGCCCGCACGATGGCGATGCGCTGCTGCTGACCGCCGGAGAGCTGGCGCGGATAGTCATGGCGCCGCTCCCACAGGCCGATGCGGGTCAGCAGCTGCTCGGCTTGCAGCAGCGCCTCTGCCCGCTCCCGCTTTTGCACCTGCAGGGGGCCAAGCAGCACGTTTTCCAGCACCGTCAGGTTGGGGAAGAGGTGATAGCTCTGGAACACCATGCCGATCCGCTGGCGCACCCGCTGCCAGTCGGTAGCGCCGTCCAGCAACACACCATCGAAGCGGATCTCGCCCCCCTGAATGGGCTCGAGCCCGTTGAGAGTGCGCAGCAAGGTGCTCTTGCCACAACCACTTGGCCCCAGGATGACGATCACCTCCCCGGCGCGCACGCTGAGGCTGATCCGATCCAGCACCAGATTCGGGCCGAACTGTTTACTGACAGAACCGAGTTCAAGCAGAGGTGTCATACCGCATTACCCCATTGTTGCTCCAGCCGGCGCGAGGCGAGCGAGAGCGGATAGCAGACCAGAAAAAAGAACAGAAACAGCAGACCGTAAATAAGCAGCGAGCCATAGGTGCGCTCGATGATCTGCTGGCCCACCTTGATCACCTCCACCACCCCGATCAGCACCGCCAGCGAACTGGTCTTGATGATGCGGGTGTAGATGTTGATGGTCGGCGGTGTCAGCCGCTGCAACGCCTGCGGCAGCAACACATGGCGATAGAGCTGCCAGGTCGAGAGCCCGAGCGCCAACCCGGCCTCCTGCTGACCACGGGCGAGGGAGTTGAGGCCACCGCGCACCACCTCTCCCACCTCGCTGGCGCCCCAGAGGGCGAGTACCAGCACGGCGCACCAGAAGGCCGGAATATCGAGGCCGAAAAAGATCGGCAACCCGAAGAAAAAGAGATAGAGCCACACCAGCACCGGCACTACCCGAAACAGCTCGAGATAAAGCCGCAGCAGACCCCGCACCAACCGGCCGCCCTGTTGTGCCAACACGCCGTAAGCGATACCGCCGAGGGTGGCAAACAGGATGGCCAGCAGCGAGATGGCGAGGGTCTGGCCTGCGCCCACCGCCAGCAGTGGCAACGCCTGCGTCAGCTGCTCAGTAACGGAATTGACCATATTGAGCCCTCCTTTCCTGCGCCTCGGTGGCGAATGACTGCGGCAGCTGGAAGATAAGTGCCCACATCGGGATCCTCGCCTGCATTAGCGATTCAGTGACCGAACTGACCATGTTGCAGCCTCCTTTCAACGACGCGCAGAGCGAGGGAGAGCGGCAAAAAGATCAGCACGCACATCAAGGTCAGCACCGCCAGCATCTCGTAGGTCTTGTAGTAGAGGGCGATGTAATTCTTGGTGGTGTAGAGCAGCTCTGGCACCGCCACCGCCGAAGCCACCGTCGTCTCCTTGAGCAGGAAGATGAAGTTGGCAAACAGCGCCGGCAGGCTGGCGAGCCAGGCCTGGGGCAACTGCACGTGGCGCAGCAGTTGCCAGCGAGAAAGCCCGATAGCCCTGCCAGCCTCCAGCTGACTGGCGGGCACCGCCTGAATGCCTGCACGCAGAGCCTCGGTCAGATAACCACCGCCGAGGAAGGTCATCGCAATCACCGCGGTGGTAAACCCGGAGAGCGACAAGCCGAGCGCAGGCAGCCCGAAATAGAGGAAGAAGAGCTGGATCAGCAGCGGCGTGTTGCGAGCCAGCTCGACATATCCGCGGATCAGGGCGCTGAGCGGCCGCTTGTGCAGGCTCAACAGGGCGACGTTGAGCAAGGCGACCGCCAGCGAAGTGAGGATCACTATGGTTCCCAGCTGCAAGGTGACCCAGACCGCCTTGCCGAAGGCGGGCAGCGTTGTGACGATAAAGGGCAGATCCAGATTCATGCCGGGATCCTCCCGTCACGCTGCAGACGCTGGGGCAGCACAGTGATCGCATCCGGGTACTTGATGCCGGCACCGGTATTGAGCACCACGACCTGCTCTCCCCCACGGATCCAGCCAGCCTCGCGCAGTTGACGAGCAGCAGCAAACGCGGCAGCCCCCTCAGGGCAGACAAAACTGCCCTCGCGAGAGGCAAGCTGGCGGATCTCGCTCTGGATGGCCTTGTCATCCACCGCGATGGCGCAACCCTCGGTGCGATAAAGGGCGTCCAGCACCAGAAAATCCCCCAGCGCCTTGGGTACATTGATGCCGAACGCCAGCGTTTGGGAGTCGGGCCAGAAGCTCGATTCGGTGGCTCTCTGTTGCCACGCCTCTACGATGGGCGCGCAGCCACTCGCCTGTACCGCGACCAGTCTGGGCAACGCGCCCTTGACCCAGCCCAGCTCCTGCAGCTCGCGCAGCGCCTTGTAGATACCGATGAGGCCGACCCCGCCACCGGTCGGATAGATGATCACATCCGGCAGGGTCCAGCCCAGCTGTTCGGCAATCTCCAGCCCCATGGTCTTCTTGCCCTCAATCCGGTAGGGCTCCTTCAGGGTTGAGGCGTCAAACAGGGAGTGCTCCGCCACCGCCTGCGCCACCTGACGACCGGCGTCGCTGATAAGGCCATCCACCAGATATAGACGGGAACCGGCGAGAGAGGTCTCCAGTCGGGTGATGGCGGGGGCTGCCTGCGGCATAACGATGGTGCTGCGCAGTCCGGCACGGGCACCGTAGAGCGCCCATGCAGCGCCTGCGTTGCCGTTGGTCGGCATGGCGAAGTGAGTGACGCCGAGTTCACGCGCGCGGGAGATGCCCACCGCTGCACCACGAGCCTTGAAAGAGCCGGTGGGGATGACGCTCTCATCCTTCATCCAGAGATCCGGAATACCGATCTGCTTGCCCAGCGTAGGCAGCCGTAGCAGTGGGGTGAATCCCTCCCCCAGCGTCACAACGTGGGCGGGATCCCGTACCGGCAGCAACTCGTGATAACGCCACAGGCTGGCCGGGCGCCCCAGCAATGCCGCCGGGTGCCATGCTCGCTTCAGCGCATCGAGATCGTAGCTGGCCAGCAGTGGCGCACCTGCCCGGCTCAGTTGCCAGGGCTGGTCAGCCTCATGGATCTCGCCACTCTTGCTGCAACGCAGATGTGATAGGTAGCTATACGGCATGCTTTATCCTGAATGGATCGACTTTGGTCAGTCACTTATTCCATCCTGCAACCCAAGTACCGGATAACAAACAAAATTAACTGGCAAACCTAAGTGAAAAAATTCATATGAAGCCGTCTGTTTTCGCTGGCAATCTCATCTGCCAGCAATAAGGAAGGGGAGCCATTGGCTCCCCTTCTGGGCTTCTCTTCCGATTCAAATCTGGAAGTCGAGGGCAGGCTCGCTGCCCATGGCGCGGGCCTGAATATCCGCCAGCGCCAGCTCGGGGTTGCAGAGCTGGATAAACTGCCAGGCAAAGTTGTGCTGGAACTGCCCCTGCTTGAGGCCAATCCAGGCGGTATGGGGGGCAAACAGATGGCTGCCGTCGAGCTGTACCAGCCCCTGATCGCGCTGCGCGTCGAACGCCATGTCGGCCAGTATGCCGACCCCCATCTCCAGCTCGACATAGGTCTTGATGACATCGGAGTCCTGCGCCGTCAGCAGGATCTGCGGTTCAATGCCAGCCGCAGCAAAGGCTTCATCCACCCGCACCCGCCCGGTCAACCCGGCTTGATAGGTGACGATAGGCCAGTTGGCCAGCGCCGCCAGCGTCAGATCCCGCTCGCCTGCCAGCGGATGTTGCTCGGGCACCACGATGTTGTGGTGCCAGCGGTAGTAGGGGAATGCCACCACCCCTTCGCTCTTGTCGAGCTGCTCGCTGCTGATGCCGATATCCACCTCGCCGGTCTGCACCAGCCGCACTATCTCCTCCGGGCTGCCCTGACGAAGCTCCAGCTGCACCAGCGGGAACTGCTCGCGAAACGCCTTCACCACCCGCGGCAGGGCATAGCGGGCCTGAGTATGGGTGGTCGCCACCAGCAAGCGGCCCGAGTCGCGGTTGGCAAAGGTGCTGGCCAGTTTGCGGATGTTGTTGGCGTCATTGAGAATGCGCTCGGCAATCACCAGCAGCTCCTTGCCAGGCTCGGTCATACCGAGCAGCCGCTTGCCGTAGCGTATAAATAGTTCGATCCCCAGCTCCTCTTCCAGCTCGCGGATATGGCGACTCACCCCGGATTGCGAGGTAAAAAGGGCGTTGGCCACCTCGGTCAGGTTGTAATCCCGCCGCGCTGCCTCCCGGATAATTCGTAACTGCTGAAAATTCACCTTGTCGCCTCCTGCGAAGAGTGGGCGACACAATCTGCTCGCCCCTCTCATTTTTGTTATTTGGCCGGATCATGCCCCGGCAGAGCGCCTGAACCGGGCGGCCACACCGCCCGCAACACAGCATCAAATCTGATAATCGGGATAGAACTGCGCCTGTCTGGCCACCAGCTTGACCCCCTGACCCGGAACAAACTGCTTGGCCGCCTCCTTGGTCAGCTCCGCCTCGTAGTGGGCCCCTTTGGTTTCGCCATCGCCACGCAGCTCCACCCTAATGCGTGGTCCCATGGGCAGCAGACGGGTAATGGTGGCGCGGATCCCGCCCGGCGCATCGGCTGGCAAGATCTCCAGTTCATGGGGGCGGACATAGGCGATGGCGGCACTGCCGTGAGCCAGATGGGAAGCCGACGGCCCGCCGAGCAGCTGCTCGCCGACACCGAATCCCTGCTCCGCCACCCGACCGCGGAACTGGTTCACACTGCCGAGGAAGCTGTGGACGAAGGAGCTGGCGGGCTGGTCGTAGACCTCGGCCGGGGTGCCGATCTGCTCGACCCGTCCGGCATTCATCAGCACCACCCGATCCGCTACCTCCAGCGCCTCCTCCTGATCGTGGGTGACGAACAGGCTGGTGACGTGCAGCTCGTCGTGCAGCTCGCGCAGCCAGCGGCGCAGCTCCTTGCGCACCTGCGCATCGAGGGCGCCGAAGGGCTCGTCCAAGAGCAGTACCTTGGGCTGCACCGCCAGCGCGCGGGCCAACGCAACCCGCTGGCGCTGACCGCCTGAGAGCTGGGTCGGATAGCGCTCGGCCACGTGGCTGAGCTGCACCAGATCCAGCAGCTCTTTGACCCGGGCACGAATGGCCGCCTCGGCCGGGCGCTCGCTGCGCGGTTTGACCCGCAGGCCAAACGCCACGTTTTCGAATACCGTCATGTGGCGAAACAGGGCGTAGTGCTGGAACACGAAGCCGACGTTGCGCTCACGCACATGGAGATCCGAGGCATCCTCGCCACGGATGATGACGTGGCCAGAGTCGGCCTGCTCCAGCCCGGCGATGATCCGCAGCAGGGTAGTCTTGCCACAGCCGGAGGGGCCAAGCAGGGCCACCAGCTCACCGTCGTGAAAGTCGAGGTTGATGTCTGCCAGCGCCGCGTACTGATTGAAATGCTTGTTGAGTTGTTGAACCTGAATGCTCATGGCTGCCTCTTTAAAACGGTGATCAGTGAGATTTGGTGGGCTGGGCACGCAGCCGGGCCAACAGGGTTTCACCCAGCAGGGTGAAGATCCCGAACAGAGCCAAGAGGCTTGCCACCGCGAAGGCGGCGCCGGTCTGGTACTCGTTGTAGAGGATCTCGATATGCAGCGGCAGGGTATTGGTCTGGCCGCGAATATGGCCGGAGACCACCGACACCGCGCCAAACTCCCCGACCGCGCGGGCGGTACAGAGCAGCAGGCCATACATCAGGCTCCAGCGAATGCCGGGCAGGGTGACGCGCCAGAACATCTGCAGGCCGCTCGCCCCCAACATGATGGCCGCCTCTTCCTCTTCCGGGCCGCGCGCCTCCATCTGGGGCAGCAGCTCGCGCACCACGAAGGGCACGGTAATGAAGGTGGTGGCCAAGATGATCCCCGGGGTGGCGAAGATGATCTTGATGTCGTGTTCGCTCAGCCAGTCACCGAACCAGCCACGGCTGCCGAACATCAACACCAGCATCAGACCGGCGATCACTGGCGACACCGAGAAGGGCAGATCGATGATGGTGATGAGCAGCTGCCGACCGGGGAAGCGGAAACGGGCGATGGCCCAGGCCGCCGCAATCCCGAACAGCAGGTTGAGAGGAACCGCACAGAGCGTCACCAGCGCGGTGAGACCGAGGGCACTCAGAGCGTCCGGCTCGCTGATGGCGTGCCAGAAAAAAGCCAGCCCCGGCGTCAGCGCCTGAATAAAGACGGTTGCCAACGGCAGCAGCAACAGGGCGGCAAACCAGCCGAGACCCACCGTGATGAGCAGCCACTTGACCCACTGGGGTTCACGGATCACGACCGGCGCCTTGCGAGCGGGGGTCACCTCCACCGGGGCCACCTCAATGGCGATAGCAGATGAACTCATATCCGGCTCCCTCCGATGCGAGACCAGCTCCAGGCCTGCAACTTGTTGATTAGCAGTAACAAAATGAATGAGATCAGCAGCATCACCACGGCAATGGCAGAGGCACCGGCGTAGTCATACTCTTCCAGGTGGCTCATGATCATCAGCGGCGCGATTTCCGAGACCATCGGCAGGTTGCCGGCGATGAAGATGACGGAGCCGTACTCCCCCACCCCGCGGGCAAACGCCAGCGCAAAACCGGTGAGCAGGGCAGGCACCAGGGTCGGCCAGAGCACCCGCAGAAAGGTCTGCCAGCGATCGGCGCCGAGGCTGGCGGCCGCCTCCTCTTGCTCGGTTTCAGCCTCCCGCAGCACCGGCTGCAGGGTACGCACCACAAACGGCAATCCGATAAAGGTGAGTGCGATGACCACCCCGATAGGGTTGTAGGCGAGCTGGATGCCGAGCGGCGCCAGCAACTGGCCGATCCAGCCGTTGGGGGCGAAGATGGCGCACAGGGCGATGCCGGAAACGGCGGTCGGCATGGCAAATGGCAGGTCGATCAGCGCATCCACCAGACGACGACCGGGGAAGGTGTAGCGCACCAGGATCCAGGCCAGGATCAGGCCAAACAGGCTGTTGAGCAGCGCCGCGACAAAGGCCGCACCGAAGCTCAGGCGAAAGGAGGCGAGCACCCGGGGTGAACCTATCACCTGCCAGAACTCGGCGGCGGTCAGGTTGTTGATCGCAAACAGCACCAGGGCCGAGAGCGGCAACAGCACCAGCAGGCCCAGATAGAGCAGGCTGAACCCCAAGGTGGGGCCAAAACCGGGCAGGACAGAATAAGAACCAAATCGCATAACACATCCATCTGTTATGAAGAATTTTCGATATGGTGATTCTGCTCACTCCCCTCATCGGCAACAAACACCATTTGCGACTTTGCTAATTACTTTTTTATCTAACAACGGTGGGACAAGGCTTTTAGAGCGATCCAAATAAAAAAAGGTCTTTTATATAAATAAAAGACCTAAGAAATGGAGCAATACGGAGCGGAGCATTCAAAGAACGGGGGCATGGAGTAGCCAGCGAACAGCGCGCTCGCCAACCCTCCAACCACTTCACAGATACCTAGCGAAAGCCCAATACGACCGGCCGGGGCGATGCGGCCTTGACCGGTGCCACTACCAGCTCACCACGGCGGTAGAGTGCCCCCAGCAAATGCAGCCCCTGATGCCAGTCCCCATGACCTGACTGGGCATTGATATGGCCCGCCTCACCGGCATCGAACAGCGGCACCTGCCACTGACGGCTCCAGTATTCGGCCCGTTCAAAGCTCATCCAGGGATCATTGCGGCTGGCCACCAGCTGGGCCGACACCTGCAGCGGCCCGGCCAAGGCCTCATCCGCAATGCCAAAACGGGCGGGATCGGCGGGCGCCACCAGAAAGATCGAGGCCACCTTCTCCGGCTGCAAGCGGGCCGCCGCAATGGCGGTCAGCGCGCCAAAAGAGTGAGCCACCAGATGAACTCGGCTGCGTCGACGTTTCAGCTTGCTCGCCAGCTTGGCACTCCAGACCCTGAGGTCCGGCTTGTCCCACGGCAACCCGGTCATCCGCTGCCATTGGGGAAAATGATCGTGCCAGCGGCTCTGCCAGTGATCCGGCCCACTGTTGTGCAGACCGGGAACCAGGAGGATCTTGTTCATCTTGGTGCTCCTATCGGCTGGCACAGGGGCCAGTTCAGTGATGGATAACGAAGCTATCAACGACCCGGCTGATAGATCTGGTCAAACAAACCACCCTGGGCGAAGTGTTTCTTCTGGGCTTTCTCCCAATCCCCTTCCAGATCCTTGACGGTAAAGAAGGCAAGCTGCGGGAACTGGGCTGCCGTCTCCTTCAGGATCGCCGGGTTGCTGGGGCGATAGTGATGTTTGGCGACGATATGCTGCCCCTCGTCAGAGTAGAGATAATCGAGATAGGCCTTGGCCACCGCTTCGGTACCGTGCTTCTTGGCCACCTTGTCCACCACCGCGACCGGCGGCTCCGCCAGAATGGAGACTGAAGGCACCACCAGCTCGAACTTGTCGCTGGCACCCGCCTGACCAAGCACCAGCAGGGCTTCGTTCTCCCACGCCAGCAGCACGTCACCGAGACCGCGCTCGGTAAAGCTGGTGGTGGCACCGCGGGCGCCGGAGTCCAGCACCTTCACGTTCTTGAATAGATCGCCAACAAACTGCTTGGCCCCCTCTTCACTGCCGCTCTTCTTCAGGGCATAGCCCCAGGCGGCCAGATAGTTCCAGCGGGCCCCGCCGGAGGTCTTGGGGTTGGGAGTCACGATGGCGACATCCTTGCGCACCAGATCATCCCAATCCTTGATCTGCTTGGGATTGCCCTTGCGCACCAGGAAGACAATGGTGGAGGTATAGGGCGAGGCGTTGTTGCCGAGGCGACTCTGCCAGTCGGCAGCGGTCAGCCCCGCCTTGGCGATGGCGTTGACATCGTAGGCGAGCGCCAGCGATACCACGTCGGCTTCCAGCCCATCCACCACGGCGCGAGCCTGCTTGCCGGAGCCACCGTGAGACTGGCTCACCACCACGTCGTCACCGGTCTTCGCCTTCCACTCCTTGGCAAAGGCGGCGTTGTACTCCTGAAACAGCTCGCGGGTCGGATCGTAAGAGACGTTGAGCAGGCGGATCTCGGCGGCATTGGCCTGACCAAATGCCAGCAGAGAGAGCAGGGTCAGGGCGGTCATTCGCAGTTTCATGGTGATTCTCCATATCTTGTTGGGTTGAGAACAGCATGCCGTGGAGTTGTTATGCCCAGAAGAAAGAAATAACTCTTTGCTTATCTCTTTTGCTCATATCAACTCAGCCACCCGCACCGGAAGCCGGACGCAGACTCTGTGAGCCATGCCCCTCTGCCTGCTTACGTCCTGTGCCATCATGGGAACAAGGCAGGCAGATGACGAAAAGGAAGTCGTTATGTGGATCAATGCAGAACCGGTCAACGGAGCCCTGGTCTCGCTGGCCATCGGCCTTATCATCGGGCTGGAGCGGGGCTGGCAGGTGCGCCAGCTGGGGGATAACCAGCGCATCGCCGGGATGCGGACCTACGGCCTCATCGGCCTGCTCGGCGGGGTGTGCGGTTTGCTGCTGCCCACCCTGGGCCCCTGGCTGCCGCTGCTCGGCCTGCTGGCGGTGGTGATCGGCTGCGGCCTCTCGGTCTGGCTGGCCCAGCGCTGGCAGGGGGAGTTCGGCCTCACCAGCTCGGTAGCCATGCTGCTCACCTATTTGCTGGGACTGATGTCGGTGCTGCTGAGCCCGAGCGAAGCGGTGGCCTGCGCCGTGCTGGCCGCCCTGCTGATGGGCTTGAAGGGACAGATCCAGCAGGGGATGCTGTTTCTCAGCGAGACCGAATTCCACGCTACCCTGCGCTTTCTGCTTATCTCGCTGGTGCTGCTGCCGGTGCTGCCCAACGAGGAGATGGGCCCTCTCGATGCCTTCAACCCCTTCAAGATCTGGCTGATGGTGGTGGTGATCGCCGGCATCTCGTTTTGTGGCCACTTCGCGGTACGCCTGCTCGGCACTCGCGCCGGGCTGGTGCTCACCAGCATACTGGCGGGATTGGCCTCCTCCACCGCTCTCACCCTGCAGTTCGCTCGCCTCAACAAGGAGCAGGGCGGGCTGGAGCGGCTGCTGGCTACCGGCATCCTGCTGGCGGGGGCCACCATGTGGCTGCGGCTGCTGGTGCTGGTGCTGCTCATTCACAGCGGGCTGGCGATGCGCCTCGTCGCCCCCCTGCTGCTGCTGTCCACCACAGTCTACGGCTTCGCCTTCTGGTTCTGGCGCCAGCGCGAGGAGCTGACAGACGGCCCGGTACAGCCGGAAACCAGCAACCCGCTCGATCTGGCCACCGCCATCAAGTTCGGCCTGCTGCTGGCGTTGATCGGCTTTATGGCAACGCTGCTGCAAGACAAGGTAGGCAACTCGGGGGTCTATCTGCTGTCGCTGGTGTCGGGGATCACCGACGTGGACGCCATCACGCTGTCGCTCTCCCAGCTCTCCCACAAGGAGCTGGCGCTGGAGGTGGCTGCCCGCGGCATCCTGCTCGCAGGGCTGGTCAACTCGCTGGTGAAGGGGTTGCTGGCACTCGGCATCGGTGGTCGCAGTCTGGGGCTGCGGGTGCTGCTCCCCTACTTCGTCTCGGCCCTGCTGATCCTGCCCCTCGTCTGGCCCGCAGGTTGACGGGGATCACCTGCAACAAGTGACAGACTGACGGCGCCCCTGACAGTCACGTATACTGCCTGTTCTTGCAGCATGAGGAGGTAGCAATGGCGAGCGACTGGGACAAGGTACTGGCTGGCGGGGCACTGAATAGCCAGAGCGAGGAGATAGCCAACGACCGGATCCGCGGTCAGGCGTTGCTGGCCCGGCTCAATGGTTCATCGGCGGGAGATGGCCCTCTGCGCCAGCAGATCTGCCGCGAGCTCTTTGGCCACTGCCCCGACTCCTGCTGGATCAGCACTCCCTTCACCTGCGAGTTTGGCCGCAACATTCATATCGGCGAGAAGACCTTCTTCAACTTCAACGTCACCATTCTCGACGTGGGCGAAGTGCACATCGGCAGCCATGTGCTGCTGGCCCCCAACGTGCAGATCTACACCGCCACCCACACCATGAACTATCTGGAGCGACGCAACTGGACCGCCTACAACAAGCCGGTGCGGATCGGTGACGACTGCTGGATTGGCGGCGGCGCCATCATCTGCCCCGGCGTCACCATAGGGCCGCGCTCCATCATAGGTGCCGGCGCCGTGGTCACCCGCGACATCCCGGCCGACTCGGTGGCGGTGGGCAATCCGGCCAGGGTGATCCGCCCCCTCAAGCAGGACGAGGAGCGCTGCTGGGAGCTGGCCCAGTGATGGCGCTGGCGCTGCTGCCACTGGGCGCCGCCCTCTGGCTCGGCCTCGGCGAACAGCAGTGGTGGCCGCTGGTCGCACTGCTGACCATGAGTCTGCTGACAGTGGCAGCCTACGCCTGGGACAAGCGGCAGGCGGTACGGGGTGAATGGCGCATTCCCGAATCTAGGCTCCATCTGCTGGAGCTGTGCGGCGGCTGGCCGGGCGCTCTGGTGGCCCGCCAGTGGCTGCGTCACAAGACCCAGAAGCGCAGCTACCGGCTGGTCTTCTGGTTTATCGTGCTGTTGCACCTCACCCTGTGGGCGCTCTGGGTCGGTCGGCCACTCTGGCAGCAATAGCTGTCTGCGTCACAAAGGGACAATGGGCCCCATTGCGGCCAATTGGCGGCTATGAGAAAACAGAACGGATCCCATCAGCGTTTTCGCCGTTTATAGACGACAAGGAGTCGTGACATGACCATGTGGACAGGCATCGTCCTGATCGTATTTATCAGCGTATTGTTCGGATATCTCGGCAAGCGGGCTCGCTATCAGATGGGGGATGCCCGCATCACCGACCGCCTCGGCAAGCAGGATATGATCATCAGAGAATTGCAGGAGCGGATCGCCAATCTGGAGGCGATCGTCATTGAGGAAGAAAAACGGCGCCCGTTCCGGGAGCTGTGATTTTTCGCCATCAGGCGTCAGATAACCAAAATTCAAATCAAAGAAAGAGGGCTGCATGATGCAGCCCTCTCTCGTTTCAGCAAATTCAGATTGCCAGCGGCAGCAACTCCGCATAATCGCGGATCGCCGGAAAAGCGGTGATGTTCTGCTCCGGCTTGCAGCTGTCCGGATTCTGGATCGCCAGCTGATAGCCGATGCCATAGTCGGCGGCGGCCCGCAGGATCCGCTCGCTGTCATCCACAAACAGGGTGCGGGCCGGATCGAACACCAGCCGCTGTGCCAGCGCCTGCCAGCAATGCTGGCTCTCCTTCGACCAGCCCAGCTCATGGGTACTCACCATCAGATCCAGATGCTCGCTCAGCCCCAACTGCGCATCCTTCACCGACAGGCTGGCGGGGTGGGCGTTGGTGAAAAGCACCAGCTGCTTGCCCGCGGCGCGCAGCTCGGCCAGAAAGGGGATGGCGTGGGGACGCCACTGGATCTTCGCCAGCAGCTCCTGCTTGAGGGCACGAATATCGAGCCCCAGGGTCTCGCTCCAGTAATCCACGCAGTACCAGTTGAGGGTGCCGTTGACGGCGTGATAGTGGACGTCGATCTGCGCTTTGGCTTCATCCAGCGGCAGACCGAGCCGCTCGGCGTAACGCTCCGGCACCAGCTGCTGCCAGAGGTGGTTGTCAAAATGCAGATCGATCAGGGTGCCATCCATATCGAGCAAGACGGTATCTATCTGGTGCCAGGGCAAGGTGGTGGAGCGGGAGTGTGGCATCGGGTCTCTTGATCTCGGTGTCGCGAAAGAAATGGAGCGGCAGTATAGCGGATTTTTCCTCCCCCTTTACCATCCCTGGCCCGTGGTGTTCGGTGTGAGAGTCGTTTACTCTTGAAGCACGATTTTTTAACGAGCAGCCAGCGTCCGATGAGCGACCCCCACAAGAGCAAACCCGAGCACATCTCAGCCGACCAACTGGATCACCCCAAGAGCAAGCCGGAGATCCTCAAGGCCGATATCGTAGCCGAGAGCCGACTGTTCAAGGTGGAATCGCTACACCTAAAATTCTCCAACGGCGAAGAGCGGGTCTACGAGCGGATGCGCGGCGGCAACCGGGGCGCCGTCATGGTGGTACCGCTGTTCGATGCCCACACCCTGCTGCTGGTGCGCGAATATGCCGCGGGCACCCACTCCTACGAGCTGGGCTTTCCCAAGGGGCTGATCGACCCCGGTGAAGATGCCTTCGAGGCGGGCAACCGGGAGCTGATGGAGGAGGCGGGCTTTGGCTCCAGCAGCCTAACCCTGCTCAAACAGGTGTCGCTGGCCCCCGGTTACTTCTCCAGCCGGATGGACATTTTACTGGCGCGGGATCTCTTCCCAGAGCAGCGGATCGGCGATGAACCCGAACCGCTGGAGGTGATCCCCTGGCCGCTAAACCGGATCGACGAATTGCTGGCGCGACCCGACTTCACCGAGTCGCGCAGCATCAGTGCCCTGCTCTTGGCCCAAAAGTGGCTGGCGGAGCAGGCAGAGTAGCCCGCAGACGGGCAGTTAACAGACAGAGGATAACGAGATGCAGGAGTTGTTGGCCTGGGTGCCGGGGGTCAAGGAGATTGCCCGCGAAGCCGGAAGGATCCTTCACGACATCTATCATGGCGGTCAGTTCGAGCGTCAGCTGAAGGAGGATGCGACCCCGGTCACCAGTGCCGATCTTGCTGCCGATGCCTACCTCAAACAGGCGCTCTCGGCGCTCACTCCCCACGTTCCCGTGCTGACCGAAGAGGCGGCCGATATCCCCTTCAGCCAGCGATCCAACTGGCGGCAGTACTGGCTGGTGGACCCCCTCGACGGCACCGGCGAATTTATCGCGGGCAGCGGCGACTTCGCCACCCTGATCGCCCTGGTGCGGGACAATGTGCCGGTGCTCGGGGTCATCTATGCTCCCGAGTCCAACGTGCTCTACTGGGCGGTGCGCGGCTACGGCGCCTTCAAGGAGGTGAATGGCGAGGTGTTGCCCATCAGCGCCATGCACCACGAGCATGACCAGCCCGACTCGCTGGTAGTAGCCATCAGCCGCCGCCAGAAGCTGGAAAACCTCACCCGCCGTCTCAACCCGGCCATCAACTACGAGCTGATCCCGCTCGGCTCCAGCTCCCTCAAATCCTGTCTGGTGGCGGAAGGAGCGGCCGATTGCTACGTGCGGCTCGGCCCCACCGGCGAGTGGGACACCGCCGCCGCCCAGTGCATCGTCGAGGCAGCCGGTGGCCGTATCCTCAGCCTGGCGTTGCAGCCACTCAGTTACAACGAAACCGAGTCGCTGGAGAACCCTGACTTTATCGTGATGGGGGATCCGGATCTCGCCTGGGGCAGCATTCTGGCCCACTAGACGAGTAGCGATATCATCACACCAGACAAGCAGGCGGCCCGATGGCCGCCTGCTTTTTCAGAGTCGTTGTCCGGGGTGATGGCCGGTGTGATCCGCTGGTCAAGGCGCTCTTGAACAGCGTGATACGCTGGCAAAGCGGCAAAATGATAGTGAAACATCACAATCGGTCGGCGAGAAATGGTACGATTTTTCACGTAATTCTGAAAACACCTGATTAGCCAAAATAAAAAAATGACAGTAGATCAAATTTTGGTTTTATATTTCACATAAATTACAAATATCAGTTTTGTTTCATTCTGCGATCCAGATTCCATTCCCAATCTCGCTGGCTAAACCCCGCAATGGCAGTGATATGTTTCAGTCTCGCTTTTTGAGAATTAAATCCCGATAAACCACAATGAACTCAGATTAAAACACTAACAAAAAGTGAATTAGTAATGAGTTTATCTGTAGAGGCTACCAAGGAGCTATCCGGTTCCGGCTCCACCACGTCCAGCACCACCCGCTGGCGCCGTCACGACACCCACTGGGTCATCAGTCTGTTTGGCACCGCCGTTGGCGCCGGTATCCTGTTCCTGCCCATCAATCTGGGTCTGGGCGGGATCTGGCCTCTCGTCATCGTCGCGGTACTGGCAGGCCCCATGACCTTCCTGGCCCACCGCGGGCTGGCGCGCTTCGTGCTCTCATCGTCACGCCCCCACGCCGACTTCACTGAAGTGGCGGAGGAGCATTTCGGCAAGATGGCCGGTCGCCTCATCTCGGCGCTCTACTTCCTCTCCATCTTCCCGATCCTGCTCATCTACGGGGTCGGGCTGACCAATACGGTAGAGAGCTTTATGGTCAACCAGCTCGGCATGGCGGCTCCGGATCGGGTGATGCTCTCCGGCGTACTGGTATTCGCCATGATCGCAGTGATGCTGGCGGGTGAGAAAGCGATGCTGCGCGCCTTCGCCTTTATGGTCTATCCGCTGGCGGCCATTCTGGCGGCCCTCTCCTGCTACCTGATCCCTCAGTGGCAGTGGCCGGAAGTGACCGCGTTTGAAGGAGTCAGCTTCCTCAACACCGTCTGGCTGGCGCTGCCAGTGACCGTGTTCGCCTTCAGCCACGCCGCCGCCATCTCCGGCTTTGCCAACGTGCAGCGTCGGGAATATGGCGAGCAGGCAGAAGCCAAGAGCGGCCTGATCCTGCGCAACACCACAGTAATGCTGGTGGGCTTCGTGCTGTTCTTCGTCTTCTCCTGCGTGCTGAGCCTCTCGCCAGCCCAGCTGGCTGAAGCCAAGGCCCAGAACGTCTCTGTGCTCTCCTATCTCGCCAACATCACCGACAACCCGGTGATCGTGACTCTAGGGCCGCTCATCGCCTTTATCGCTATCAGCTCCTCCTTCCTCGGCCACTTCCTCGGTGCCCGCGAAAGCCTGAAAAGCCTGATCGCCAAGCCCACCGGCCTGCCGCTGGCCAAGGCGGACAAGCTGGGCATCGCCCTGATGTTCTTCGCCATCTGGGGCGCCGCCGTCATCAACCCGGGTATTCTGGGGCTGATGGAGACCCTCTCCGGCCCGGTCATCGCCATGATCCTGTTTATCATGCCGGTGATTGCCATCTACAAGGTGGAGGCGCTGGCCCGCTTCCGTCACGGCTGGACCAACGGTTTTATCCTGCTGACCGGCTCGCTGGCGGTATCGGCGCTGATCTTCAGCCTGTTGAAATAACAACAGCCCCGTAAACGGGGCGGCTGAAACGACAAGAGGCGACCCACGGGTCGCCTCTTGTTCATTGCAAATCGCTTACTCTTTGTCGAAATCTTCGATCTCTTTGCCCAGCGCTTCCATGATGGCGCGCGCTTCGGCCGGGACACTGTCCGGTTGATCCTTGCGCAAATCTTCGTCGCAAGGGAGCGGCTGGCCGGTGAAAGCGTGCAGGAAGGCTTCACAGAGCAGCTCGCTGTTGGTCGCATGACGCAGGTTGTTCACCTGACGGCGGGTGCGCTCATCGGTCAACACTTTCAACACCTTGAGCGGGATCGAGACGGTAATCTTCTTGACCTGTTCGCTCTTCTTACCGTGTTCCGCGTAGGGGCTGACGTAGTCGCCGTTCCACTCTGTTCCCATGACTCACCTGTTCTCATTTAGCCGTGAGCGCGGATTTTAACCCTTAAGGAAATTAATGGCAATCCAACAGCAAAGCCATTTAGACGTCTGGAAGTGTTGACGGCTTTTTTAAGCTGGCGTAGTGTGGTTGTCCATGAGCCCGCAATGGCGGGATGGCGCGTGGCAGCAAGATGCCGGCGTGTGAAGAGACATCAAGGAGAGTGATATGACCCACAAGGCCACCCTGGCGGTTCGCACCGGGATTGAGACAGACACACAGCACGGTGCCGTGGTGCCCCCCATCTACCTCTCCAGCAACTACACCTTTGCCGACTTTGGCGAGCCCCGTCAATACGATTATGCCCGCTCCGGCAATCCGACCCGCACCAATCTGGCGGACGCGCTGGCGGCGCTGGAAGGGGGCGCTGGCGCCGTGGTCACCGGCACCGGCATGGGGGCCGTCCATCTGGTCACCACTGCACTGCTCAAGGCTGGGGATCTGCTGATTGCCCCCCACGACTGTTACGGCGGCACCTGGCGCCTGTTCGAGTATCTGGCGGCCAAGGGCCACTACCGGGTGCAGTTTGTCGATCTGGGGGATGAGGCCGCTCTGGCCGCCGCACTGGCCCAGAAGCCTGCGCTGGTATGGGTCGAGACCCCCTCCAACCCGCTGCTGCGGGTGGTGGATATCAGCGCCATTGCCAGCGCCGCCCACGAGGTGGGTGCGCAGGTGGTGGTGGACAACACCTTCCTCTCCCCCCTGCTGCAACAGCCGCTCGCTCTTGGTGCCGACGTGGTGGTGCACTCCACCACCAAGTACATCAACGGTCACTCCGATGTGGTGGGCGGAGTGGCGATTGCCAAGGAGGCGGCACTGGCCGAGTCGCTGGTGTGGTGGGCCAACTGTCTGGGGCTCACCTCCGGGGCGTTCGACTCCTACCTCACCCTGCGCGGCCTGCGCACTCTGGCCCCCAGATTGCGCACCCATCAGGAGAACACCGACCGCATCCTCGCCTTCCTGCAACAGCAGCCGCTGGTGAAACGCATCTATCACCCCAGCCTGCCGAGCCATCCGGGCCACGACATTGCGCGCCGTCAACAGTCCGGCTTCGGCGCCATGCTAAGTTTTGAACTCGATTGCAACGAGGCAGGCATTCGCGCCTTCCTCGCGGCCCTCACCCTCTTCTCGGTGGCCGAGTCCCTCGGCGGGGTAGAGAGTCTGGTGGCCCATCCGGCCAGCATGACCCACAGGGCCATGACCCCGGCGGCGCAGCAGGCAGCAGGCATCAGCGCCCAACTGCTGCGGTTGTCGGTCGGTATTGAACACGGTGAAGACCTGGTGGCCGATCTGGCTCAGGCTTTTGAACAGGCGCAGCAGGCAGAACAGGTAGCGAAGTAATGGAACAGCAGCAACAAGGAGAGATCGCGGTGGCAGCAGAAGCAGGATTGAAACGACGTCACGTCCACAAATTTGGTGGCAGCAGTCTGGCGGATCCGGTCTGTTATCGCCGGGTCGCCAGCATCGTTGAACAACAGGTGGGTGGCGACGAGCTGATCGTGGTCTCCGCCGCCGGCAAGACCACCAACCGGCTGATCCAGCTGGTGGAGCTGGCCGAAGCGGGGGACGAAGCCGCCGGTGAAGCCATCTCTGCCCTGCAGGCCTATCAGCAGAGCCTAATCGACGGCTTGCTGGAGGGTGAACTGCAGCTCGATCTGAGCAAGCAGCTGGCCGACGACATGCAACTGATCGCCAAAACGCTTGAAGGGCAGTTTGATCGCTTCGCCCGCAACGGCCTGCTCGCTTTTGGCGAAGTGTGGTCGGCGCGCCTGCTGGCGGCCCTGCTCACCAGCCGCAGCGACAAGGCTATCTGGCTCGATGCCCGCAGTTTCCTGCGCGCCGAGGATGGCGCTCTGGTCAAGGTAGATACTGCGCTCTCCAGCGAACTGCTCAAGGCGCGACTGGCGGAGCATGCCGGTCGCATCGTGGTAACCGGCTTTATCGCCGCCGACATGGAGGGGCGCTCCCTGCTGCTCGGTCGCAATGGATCCGACTACAGCGCCAGCCTGTTGGCGCTGCTGGCGGACGGCGAATCCACCACCATCTGGAGCGATGTGGCCGGGGTCTATAGCGCCGACCCGCGCCGGGTGAAAGAAGCGCGTCTGCTGGAGCGCCTGAGCCTCGCCGAAGCCAACGAGCTGGCCCGCCTTGGCTCCTCGGTGCTGCACTCGCGCACCCTGCAACCGGTGGCCGACAGCCGCCAGCGCCTCACTTTGCGCTGCAGCTACAACCCGGACGAGGGCTGCACCCATATCCTGCGCCGCGCCCCCCGCTCCGGTGGCGCCCGCATCGTCTCCTCGGTGGATCAGATCGCCCTCATCGAGCTGAAGGTGCTGCCGCAAACCAACTACGAGCAGACGGTGGCCACCATCGAGGCCCATCTGGCTCGTCACCGTCTCAACCCGCTCACCCTGCAGCGCCAGCCGGATCGCCGGATCCTGCGTCTCGCCTATACCCTTGAGGTAGCACAGGGCGCCTTCGAGCTGCTGCGGGACTTTCAGTTGCAAGGGAACTTCACCGGCCTCATCCAGAAAGAGGGGTACAGTCTGGTGGCGCTGGTCGGCGCCGGTGTCACCGACAACGCGGAGCAGTGCCACCGCTTCTATCAGCTACTGGCAGATCAGCCGCTGGAGTTCGTACAGGTGGCCAGAGATGGCCTGAGTCTGGTGGCCGTGTTGCGTCAGGTAGTGCTGGAGCCGCTGCTCATCGCCCTGCACAGCGCCCTGTTCAGCCGCCCGACCCGGGTCGGACTGGTGGTGTTCGGCAAGGGCAATATCGGCGGCCACTGGCTGAGCCTCTACGCCCGTGAAAAGGCACGGCTGGAACATGAGCTCAATCTGGCGCTCACCCTCTACGGGGTGTTCAGCTCGGAAGGGGGCCTGCTGGATGAAGAGGGACTCAACCCCCTCAAGGTACAGGACAACTTCAACCCAAAACCGCTGATCTGGCCGGAGTTGCTCTCCCAGCTTGAGCAGCACGGCTTCGACGCGCTGATTGCGCTGGACATGACCGCCAGCGAAACGGTGAGCCGCTACTATCCGGATTTTGCCCAGCTCGGCATTCACATCATCGCCGCCAACAAGTTTGCTGGCGCCGCCGACAGCGAGTTCTACCAGCGCATCAAACAGACCTGCCGTGACCATCAGGTACAGTGGCGCTACAACGCCACCGTGGGTGCCGGGTTGCCAATCCAGTCCAGCATCCAGATGCTGCGCCAGAGCGGCGACCGCATTCAGGGGGTCTCCGGCATCTTCTCCGGCACCCTCTCCTGGCTGTTCCAGCAGTATGACGGCACCCGCCCCTTCTCCGAGCTGGTGGATGAGGCGTGGCAGCACGGCCTGACCGAACCGGATCCCCGCGAAGATCTCTCCGGCCAGGATGTGCGGCGCAAGCTGCTTATTCTGGCGCGGGAAGCAGGCTTCGAGCTCGACTCCGCCGATATCGAGCTGGAGAATCTGGTGCCCGTCACGCTGCGCAAGGTGACCGCCGATCAGTTCATGGACAGACTGAAAGAGCTGGATGGCCCGATCCAGACCGCCTTCGAGGGAGCCAAGCGCCTGGGCAAGGTGCTGCGCTACGTGGCCCGCTTCGAGCATGACGGCAAGGCGCGGGTCGGACTGGAGGCGCTGGAGCCCCACCACCCGTTTGCCAACCTGTTGCCATGCGACAACATCTTCGCCATCGAGAGCGACAGCTACCGCACCAACCCACTGGTGATCCAGGGACCGGGGGCGGGTCGGGAAGTGACCGCCGCCGCTATCCAGTACGATCTGTGGCAGATCTGCGCCAGCCTCTAAGGGAAATATGCAAAGGGAGCAACACCTCAGCTCCCGCACACAATAAAAAAGCCCGAGTCGATGACTCGGGCTTTTTGCTGAATGCCGCTTCGATTAGGAGAAGCAGGCCTGCAGCACGTAGAAGATGGCGATAGCCAGAATGGCACCGGCAGGCAGGGTGATGATCCAGGAGACCACGATGTTGCGCAGTACCCCCAGGTTCAGCGCCGCAATGCCGCGCGCCAGACCAACACCCATCACAGCACCGACCAGGGTTTGGGTGGTGGAGATGGGCAGACCGGTACCGGAGGCAATCACTACGGTCGCGGCAGTCGCCAGCTGGGCAGCAAAACCACGGCTCGGGGTCAGGTGAGTGATGCCGGTACCGACCGTCGCCATAACCTTCTCGCCCATGGTCGCCAGACCGATCACGATACCGATACCGCCGAGGGGCAGGATCCACCAGGCAATGGCTGCCTGACTGGAAATCTCGCCACCGGAAGCCACGATAGAGGCCACCGCAGAGAGCGGGCCGATGGCGTTGGCCACATCGTTGGAGCCGTGGGCAAAGGCCATGGCACAGGCGGTGATCACCATCAGGATGCCGAACACCTTCTCCACGTTGGCGAAGTGCATCTTGCTGTCATCCTGCGGGTTGTACTTCTGGCCGCGAATGTAGATCCAGCCGGCAAACGCCACTGCGATGGAGATGGCGATGGAAAGCAGAATGCCCTCGCCATCGCTCAAGTGCAGACCGACGTGGGTCAGCCCCTTCTTGATGGTCACCAGACAGATCACCAGCGCAGTCAGGAACATGTAGAACGGCACATAGCGCTTGGCGTTGTTCAGGGGATCATCGGTGTTGAAGATAAGCTTCTGCACGCTGATGAACATGAAGTAGGCGATGACACCTGAGATGGCCGGGGTGATGACCCAGGAGCCGACGATGCCGCCAAACTTGCTCCACTGCACCGCTTCCGGGCCAATGCTCACCACCGCAAAACCGACGATGGCGCCGATGATGGAGTGAGTGGTGGAGACAGGCCAGCCGAAGTAGGAGGCGAGGATCAACCAGGCGCCTGCCGCCAGCAGGGAGGCGATCATGCCGAGCACCAGCAGGTCCGGGCTATCGACAAACGCATTGCTGTCGATGATGCCGTTACGGATGGTGGCCGTCACTTCGCCACCGGCCAGATAGGCACCGGCAAATTCGAAGATCATGGCAATGATGATCGCCTGACGGATGGTCAGGGATTTGGTGCCGACCGATGTCCCCATGGCGTTGGCCACGTCATTCGCGCCAATGCCCCAAGCCATCAAAAAGCCGAACAAGGCCGCCACGAGCACCAGAGTGGTGCCGTAATTCGCGATAATGTCCATTAATAGTGTTTACCCAGTCAGTCGATTACGAACGAGCCAGCATCAGTTCCAGACGGGCGCCTACGCGCTCGGCCTGATCTGCCAGGTCACCTACCCATTCGAGGATCTTGTAAAGGAACATCACATCGATCGGATTGTAATTGTGCTCAACCGCTTGCAGCTGTTGGCGCAGTCCGATCTGCATGGTGTCTGTATCGTCCTCGATCAGATCCAGCTGATGGATCATCTCGGCAACCATTTCCACTTCCCGTCCTTTGAAGCCGGTCTCGAGCAGCTCGTCGAGCTCCCCGATCGCTTTCTCGGCCTGAGCGGTCGCATCAATACAACGTTTGAGGTAAGCCATGAAATCCGTCCGCATTTCGGCGGGGAACTCCATGCGACGGCCAAGCATGCGGCCGGAGATATCCTTGGCACGGTTGGCAATCTTGTCTTGCTGGGTCAACAGCTCCAGCAGGTCGGTACGTGCAACCGGCAGGAACAGGCCGCGAGGCAGTTTCAGACGGATTTCACGCTTGAGGGTATCTGCCTCTTTTTCCAGTTGGGCGATCTGCTGCCGGATCTTCTCGGCATCTTCCCAACGGTCTTCGGCAACGGCGTCAAAGAAGGGAACCAACTGCTGGGAGCACTGGTGAACCTTGACGATATGCTTCTGCAGCGGCTTGATGGGGGACTTGGCAAAAAGCCCCAAAATAGTATTTACTGGCATGGCCAAACCTGTGTCGGTGAAAAAACACTCGATACGATTTTATGAGGCGCGCATGGTAACCGAACTGCGCCCTCAATTAAACCGCGAATTAATCTAGTCGTCTCGCGGGCATTATATCCCCGCGACCCGAATCCTGCCCCCCAAAGTTGCCTGCCAGCCCGGAATGACTATGCAAACTGAGATCGAGATAAAGTTTTTTGTCGCCCGCGACATTCAAGCCGAGTTATCCAACCTGCTGAATTCTCTTGAGATTAAAGAATCATCACAACAGCAGCTCGGCAACGTCTATTTCGACACGCCGACCCTTGCCCTGCGTCGTCTGGACATGGGGCTGCGCATTCGCCGCTGCGATGCCTTCGCCGAGCAGACCATCAAATGCCGTGGCCAGGTGGTGGGCGGCCTGCATGCCAGACCCGAGTACAACGCTCCCGTGAGCGGCGATCTGCCGACCCTCTCGGCCTTTCCCGATGAGATTTGGCCGACCCTGACCGAGCGCGACCACATTCAGCAGCAGCTGGTCGCCCAGTTTCGCACCGACTTCCTGCGCCGCCACTGGCTGATCGCCTTCGAGGGGGCCGAGATTGAGCTGGCCTGGGATCAGGGAGAGATAGTCGGCAGTCAGGGCAGCACCACCATCAACGAGCTGGAACTGGAGCTCAAATCCGGTGCCACCGTGGCGCTGTTTGCACTGGCCCAACGCCTCGCCAGGAGCGGCGGGCTGCGCCTTGGCGCCCAATCCAAGGCCCAGCGCGGCTATCGACTGGCTGGTCTTGGCAAACCGCTGGCCCTGCAGGCGCTGGTCGAACATGAAGGTATGGATGGCATAACGGGGGTAAGCGAGGGGCTGCGCCACTGGCAGCATCACGAGCAGCTCAGGCTGGAGCATCCTCAGGATAAAGGCATTCAACAGCAGGCACTCGCAGCCCTGTGCCAGGGGATCGATCTGGTCGCCCGCAGTGCGGCCGCGCTGCCACAACCCGCACCTTGGCTGCCAGCTCTGACCAGCCTGCACGCCCATCTGCAAGCCCAATCGGACGAGCAAAACGAGTGGCCTGCCGAACTGGCCGATCTCTTCCTCTATCCGGCGTATGTCGAGTTGCAGCTGGCCATCGCCGCCTGGCTGCATCACGCAGCCTGAGTGGGGCGATGTCGTAAATAAAGGCCAGAAACAAAAGCCAAAAACAAAACGGGTGAGCCTTGGCTCACCCGTTTTGCATTACAGCAGGTTGAGCTGCTGCATGGCGCTGCGAATGCGCTCGCGGGTCGCTTCCGACAGCGGCATCACCGGCAGGCGGCACTCCTCGCTGCAGAATCCGAGCAGAGAAGCGGCATATTTGGCACCAGCCGGGCTCGGCTCGGCAAACATCGCCTGATGGAGCGGAATCAGCCGGTCTTGCAGCTTACGCGCTTCTTGCCACTTGCCCGCCAGCGTGAGGTTCTGCACCTCGGCTACCAGCTTGGGCGCCACGTTAGCGGTCACCGAGATACAACCCTGACCACCGCCGATGTTGTAAGCAACCGCAGTGGCATCTTCACCGGAGAGCCAGGCGAAAGGCTTTTTGATCAGCTGGCGCTCGGTCCAGGGGCGGGCCAAGTCGCCGGTGGCATCTTTCACCCCGGCAATCCGTGGCAGCTCGGCCAGACGGGCCAGAGTGGCGGGCTGCACGTCAACGATGGCGCGCGGCGGAATGTTGTAGACGATGATGGGTTTGCTGGTTGCGTCGTGCACTGCCTTGAAGTGGTGGTAGAGCCCCTCCTGATTGGGGCGGTTGTAGTAACCGGCCACATGCAGGGTGGCATCTGCACCGACCCGCTCGGCATACTGGGTATATTCGATCGCCTCGACCGGATTGTTGGAGCCCGCTCCGGCAATCACCGGAATACGGCCAGCGACCTGTTTGACCACCAGCTCCACCACCCGGCAGTGCTCGTCGTGGGTCAGGGTCGGGCTCTCACCCGTGGTACCGACCGGCACAATGCCGTGAGTACCCTGCTCGATATGCCACTCCACCAGACGCAGCAGCGCCTCTTCATCCAGCTTTCCCTGTCGAAACGGGGTGATCAACGCAACGATTGAACCTTGAAACATGGGATCTCCTTCTCCTAAATGACGCGCATATGGCAATAAAAAACCCCGGTACGATGTGCGCAACCGGGGTTTGAAGCTTCTCAGGGATGAGAGGTTACGCGCGAACGTCGGCAGGCCCGAATTTCAGGCTTTTTTTGTGCTTTCGTTTCAACCCGTTGAACCGCATTTCGTCATCTCTGGTCAAAAAATGGTGTCTGGGCATATTTCGGGAACACGGCATAAATGTCAAGGTGAAAGGGGCTATGTATAATGGCCGCCCAAAATTGCGTGGAGAGACCCGATGAGCAGCCCAATCAGTGCCGTCAGCCAGATGCTGGAACGAAACCAAGCCCTCTTTGTCGGCAAGCGGCTACTTGTCTGCGGCGCACTGGAGGATGACTACCCCCGCCAGCTGGCGAGCCTGGCCCAGACCCTGACCGTCTTTACCACCGATTACTGCTACTACCGCAGCCAGCAGGCCGCCCTCGGCGAGGCTATCCTGTTCGACCACCAGCTCGGTGGCGCCCCCCGCTTCGATGCCCTGTTGCTGCTGATGCCCAAGGCCAAGGCCGAGGCACAATATCTGCTGGCCATGATGACCCCCTTGCTGGAAGCGGGTGCCGACCTGTTCCTCGCCGGTGAAAACCGCGGCGGCATCAATGGCGCCGACAAGCTGCTGGCCCCCTATGGTGAAAAGCCGATCAAGCGCGATTCCGCCCGCCGCTGCTCCCTCTATCACGGTGAGCTGAGCAAACCGGTCGCCCCGTTCGATCTGGATAGCTGGTTTGGCCGCTACCAGTGCAAGGCGGGTGATACCGAGCTGACCGTGCTTGCACTGCCCGGCGTCTTCAGCGCCGCCGAGCTGGACCTCGGCACCCAGATGCTGCTGGCCGCCGTGCCTCCGATGCAGGGCGAGCTGCTCGATTTCGGTTGTGGCGCCGGAGTGATTGGGTCTGTGCTGGCCAAGCGCAATCCGGATCTACAGGTCAACATGGTCGATATCAGCGCGCTGGCGCTCGAATCGAGCCGCCGCACCCTGGCGATCAACGGTCTGAAGGGCAAAGTCACCGCTTCCGATGTCTATTCGGATCTCTCCACCCGTTTCCAGCACATCGTCTCCAACCCGCCATTCCATGCGGGTCTCAAAACCTTCTATGCGGCAACCGAGCAGTTCCTGGCCAAGGCGCCGGAATTTTTGCTGCCAAATGGTTCGCTGACCATTGTTGCCAACGCCTTCTTGCGCTACCAGCCTATACTGGAGACACACTTCAAACGGACTGAAGTGATCAGCAGTGATGCCAAATTCAAGGTCTATCTGAGCAAAATGTAAATAAGTGTAAGCAGCACAATAAAACAGCTAGAGAGCGCCATCCGGCATCTGATAAGGTATTAAGCACACGATAAAAACCACCCCTTTAGGGGTGTTTTTATACCGAACATTGAAAACCTTTTCATGTTGTTAATTCAGGGAGAGAAATACGATGGCAGGCATTTTGACCATGATCCTGGCTGGTGGCGAAGGTACTCGCCTGCAGCCTCTGACCACCACCCGCAGCAAGCCTTCCGTCCCCTTCGGTGGCAGCTACCGGCTGATCGACTTTGTCCTCAACAACTTCGTCAACGCCGACTTTCTGCGCATCTATGTACTGACCCAATTCAAATCTCAGTCCCTCTACCTGCACATGAAGAAGGGGTGGAATATCGTCGGCATCACCGACCGCTTTATCGACCCTATCCCGGCCCAGATGCGGATGGGCAAACGCTGGTATGACGGCACCGCCGATGCTATCTACCAGAACCTCGGTTTTATCGAGCGAGCCGAACCGGATCACGTCTGCATCTTCGGCTCCGACCACATCTACAAGATGGATGTGAGCCAGATGGTCACCTTCCACAAGCAGAAGAACGCCGCCATGACGGTCGCGGCACTTCGCATGCCCATCGAAGAGGCGAGTGCCTTCGGGGTGATCGAGGTGGATACCGAAGGGCGGATGATCGGCTTTCAGGAAAAGCCGAAGCAGCCCAAGCACATTCCCGGCGATCCGACCCAGGCGCTGGTCTCCATGGGCAACTACATCTTCGAGACCGATGCTCTCTGCCGCGAACTGAAGCGGGATGCCGCCGAGGAGAGCTCCAGCCACGATTTTGGCAAGGATGTGATCCCGAGCCTCTACCCGCGTGCCCCCGTCTATGTCTACGACTACAGCACCAACGTCATCCCCGGCGAGAAACCGCACGTCTACTGGCGGGATGTGGGCACCCTCGACTCTTATTGGCAAGCGCACATGGACCTGGTGGCCGACAATCCCCCCTTCTCCCTCTATAACCGCAAGTGGCCCCTGCACACCCACTATCCGGCGCTGCCACCGGCCACCTTCATCGACAGCGACGAGTGCAAGGTGAAGATCGCCAACTCGCTGATCTCCGCCGGTTGCTTCATTCAGGGCAGCCAGATCCAGCGCTCCATCCTCGGTTTCCGCTGCAATATTGGCCCCTGCAGCCACATCAGTGAGTCGGTGTTACTGGGGGATATCAAGATTGGTGAGGGGTGCTCCATCCGGCGCGCGATCATAGATAAAAACGTTGAAATTGCGCCCGGCACCGTTATCGGTGAAAATCTCGACCACGATAGAGAGCGATTTACCGTATCCGAAGGCGGTATCGTGGTGGTACCTAAGGGAGCAAGAGTTGGCTATTAACCCACTGAAAATCCTGTTTGTTGCCTCGGAGGTTGAGGGGCTGGTCAAGACCGGGGGCCTGGCCGATGTCGCCAGAGCCCTGCCGATGTACCTGGCCCAGAAGGGGCATGATGTCAGGATCATGCTCCCCTTCTACAAGACGATAAAGCGACGGGATGAGGCCAGACTGGTCGCTTCTCGCTGGTTGCCAACCCACCCCGGGCTGCCGGATATCGGTTATCGCATCTACCAGATGGAGCTGGATGGCGTCTGCGTCTATCTGCTCGATTGCCCGCAATATTTCGATCGTCCCCAGCTCTACGCCGAGAACAATCAGGCCTATCCGGATAATGGCGAGCGCTTTGCCTTCTTCTCTGCCGCGGCCCTCCATGCCTGCGAGCAGCTCGGCTTTGCCCCGGATATCGCCCACTGCAATGACTGGCACACCGGCCTGCTGCCACTGCTGCTGAAAACCCGTCACGCCCACAACCCCTTCTTCCAGCAGACTCGCAGCGTGATCAGCATTCACAATGCGGCGTTTCAGGGAGTATTCGGGCGGGAGCAGTTCTGGGCCATGCCCGAGATCGCCGACTACGAACGCCGCATCAACTACGACTACGGCCACGTCAATCTGCTCAAATGCGGGGTGCTCTACGCCGACAAGATCAATGCGGTCAGTCCCAACTATGCCCAGGAGCTGTTGACTCACCTCGGCGCCCACGGCATGGCGCATATCTTCCAGCAGCGGGCGGCAGATCTCTGCGGCATCCTCAACGGCTGCGACTACAAGGACTGGGATCCTGAGTTCGACGAATTCCTGCCTGCGACCTACAGCATCGACAACATGGCTGGCAAACAGATCTGCAAAGAGAGCCTGCAGCAGGAGGCGGGGCTGGCCGTGGCGGACTTGCCCATCTACGGCATGGTTTGCCGCCTGACCGAGCAGAAGGGCGTTCCCCTGCTGCTCCCTGCGCTGGAGAAATTCCTCCACCATCAGGTACAAGTGGTGATCGTCGGCTCTGGCGATCCTGCGCTCGCCACGCAACTGCAAACCATGGCCCGGGATTATCCGGGCAAGCTCGCCTTCATCAACACCTATGACGATCGGCTGGCTCATCTGGTCGAAGCCGGTGCCGACTTCTTCCTGATGCCCTCTCTGTTCGAGCCTTGCGGCCTCAACCAGATGTACAGTCTCGCCTATGGCACCCTGCCACTAGTGCGCGCCGTGGGTGGTCTGAAAGATACCGTGGTGGATTGGGATGCCGATCCCGAGCATGCCACCGGCTTCTGCTTTAACGATCCGACTGCCGCCATCCTGCTCGATACCATGCGCCGCAGCCTGCTCTATTTCCTGCAGGACAAGGAGCGTTTTGCCAAGGTGCAGCGCAATGCCATGAGCACCCGTTTCAACTGGCCTGACTCGGTCACCCAGTATGAACGGATGTATCAGAGCGCATTGGGCCGTTACTGAATGCCAAACGTCAGCTAATTGCTGAAGTTTTGTACCCTTGGCTTCACTTTGAGCGTCAACAGCGAAAAAAGTCCCCTTTGGCTGTTGACGCTCCCCCAAAACTCTATAGAATCCCCCTCCGCAGTGATGCGAAGGTGGCGGAATTGGTAGACGCGCTAGCTTCAGGTGTTAGTGTCCCACGGATGTGAGGGTTCGAGTCCCTCTCTTCGCACCAATACTGCCATGCTGATTCAGCAGCATGTAAATCCAACTAGAAAACCCGAATGTGCGAAGGTGGCGGAATTGGTAGACGCGCTAGCTTCAGGTGTTAGTGCCCCCCGGGTGTGAGGGTTCGAGTCCCTCTCTTCGCACCATGCTTCTCCAGACAGCATGTAAATCAAAACTGGTAACACAATGTGCGAAGGTGGCGGAATTGGTAGACGCGCTAGCTTCAGGTGTTAGTGTCCCACGGATGTGAGGGTTCGAGTCCCTCTCTTCGCACCATGCTTTATCCAGACAGCATGTAAATCCAGACTGGAAACCCGAATGTGCGAAGGTGGCGGAATTGGTAGACGCGCTAGCTTCAGGTGTTAGTGCCCCCCGGGTGTGAGGGTTCGAGTCCCTCTCTTCGCACCATGATTCTGACATGTAAACACAGAGCAATGCGCTCCAACCGCATTTAAAAACCAGCTGGAGAAAATCAGTGTGCGAAGGTGGCGGAATTGGTAGACGCGCTAGCTTCAGGTGTTAGTGTCCCACGGATGTGAGGGTTCGAGTCCCTCTCTTCGCACCATTCATTACGCACAAGGCCCATCACGAAAGTGATGGGCCTTTTGTTTTTACTCCTTGTTATGGCTATGCTTTTGACGACTCCCCGCTCATCGTCATGCCAAGGAACGCATATGATACTGGATACCGACATTCACAACTTTTACGAACATCTGGTGCTCAAGGAGATTGAGAAACAGGGGCTGCAGCAGAAACTCAACAGCGATCAGATGGCCGACCTCTGCTGCCTTACCCTCAACCAGCTCCCCGCCCACTATATTCGCCACAATGTCGACATGATCTACTTCCTGACCGACGCCAAGCGTACCGAAATGGAGAAACTGGTGGTCGAATCGCTCAAGGTGGCACAGCAGAAGATCAAGCAGGCTCCCGTCAAAAGCTCATAACCAGGGCTGCTGCCAGAGCAGGGTGACGATACCGGTCAACCCGGCCACTGGCAGCAAGATCAAGGCGGGGCGCAATCCGGGCTCCAGCATCACCCAGGCAGCCAGCAGAAAACCGGCACTCCAGGTGCCGTACTCTTTATCCTGACCCCATGCGAGTACAGCCACCGCCACCAGCAACATCATACCCCGCAATATCCAGCGCATTGTTTTCTCCCCAATCAACAATTGATAATAATTATCATCTTCATCTACTGGGGATGCAAGTGGCGTCACAAGAGGGATTCGTATGTGACCCCTTGTGTCAACAGGCCGCTCAAAAACGGGTTATGAGATCAACTAATTTGTGATTTTTTCAATCAAATGTGCATTTTTGCCAATTTGATGGGGCTTTAACCCGCCGGGTTTGTGGTAGATTGCGGCCTCTTTTTGGGTTGCCTCCTCGGGATCGATGTATCCACAGGACGAGAGGGAGTGACCTTGGCGAGCAAGAGTTTAGGAAGTATCTATGCAAAACCAACAAAACCACATCCGACTACCGGGCATGGCACAGGTGTTTGCCTGTCTGGCCATTTTCCTGGCCCTGGCATTCTCGTTCACCAGCGTGCTCGATCTGCCGATCCAGTTGGCGTTGTTCATCGCCTGGTTCGTCATCATGGGGCTTGGCATCAAACTCGGCCACGATTACAAATCCCTGGAACAGGCAGCCGTTGACGGCGTTGCCAAGGGAATGGGGGCCATCCTGATCCTGGTCTCCGTCGGTGCTCTGGTCGGCACCTGGATTGCCGGTGGCATAGTCCCCAGCATCATCTACTTCGGCCTCAAGGTGATTCACCCGTCCATCTTCCTGCTGGCGACCCTGCTCATCTGCTCCCTGACCTCGCTGGCCACCGGCACCTCCTGGGGCTCTGCCGCCACCGCCGGTATCGCCATGATGGGGATCGGCCACAGCCTCGGCGTGCCTGCGCCGCTGGTAGCCGGTGCCGTGCTCTCCGGCGTCTATTTTGGTGACAAGCTCTCTCCGCTCTCCGACTCAGTAGTGCTGGCTTCGACCATGTCCAACGTCGACGTGGTGGAGCATATCAAGGGGATGCTGCCTATCAGCCTGCTCTCCTATGTCATCACCGCCGTGCTGTTCACCGTGGTGGGCATGCAGTATTCGGGTAATGTCAGCCTGGAGCAGGTCAATCTGGTGATGGAGGCTCTCGACAACCAGTTCAACATCACCCCGCTGGCCATAGTCCCCGTGGTGCTGGTGCTGGGTCTGCTGGCCAACCGCAAGCCCGCCTTCCCGGTGATCAGCTTCGGCGCCCTGCTGGGCCTGATCTGGGCCATCGCCTTCCAGGGCATGGATCCGGTCAAAGCGATGCACTCGGCTTATAGTCCGTTTGCCATCACCTCCGGCATCGATTTTATCGACAACATTCTCGGTCGCGGCGGCATGGAGTCCATGCTGGGCTCGGTCGCGGTCATCATCTTCGGTCTCGGGTTTGGCGGCCTGCTGGAGAAGGTCGGCATTCTGGAAGTGATCGCCAGCGCCTTCGAGAAGCGCATCAATAGCGTCGGCAGCCTGACCAGCCACACCATCGGCACCGCGTTTCTGGCCAACGTGTTCGGCTCAGCCATGTATGTGTCGCTGATCCTGACTCCCAAGATCATGGCCAAGAACTACGACCGACTGGGACTGGCGCGCAAGAACCTCTCTCGCAACGCCGAGTTTGGCGGCACCCTCACCTGCGGCATGGTGCCCTGGAGCGACAACGGCATCTTCATGGCAGGGGTTTTAGGAGTCGCAACCCTCGACTACCTGCCCTACATGTGGCTGAGCTTCACCTGCATCATTGTGACCATCACCCTCGCCTACATGGGCAAGGCAGTGAACCGGACCCCGCTGGTCGCGGCGGCAAGCTCCCGCTAAGCCATCCTGAAACAACAAAGGCGCCACCAAGGCGCCTTTGTTGTTTCAGGGGGGATGCTGTTTTACCGTCATCCCAGAGCCCACAAACAAAAACAGCCCTCGTTGCCGAGAGCCGTGTCATCAGACCGATAATGCCGATCAGATGGAGAAGCTGGAGCCACAGCCACAGGTCGTGGTGGCATTGGGGTTGGTCACGGTGAAGCGCGAACCTTCCAGACCCTCGGTGTAATCCACACTGCCGCCTACCAGATATTGCAGACTCATGGGATCGATCACCATGGTGACGCCATTCTTCTCGACTACGGTGTCTCCGTCGTTGATCTTCTCATCAAAGGTAAAGCCATACTGGAAACCGGAGCAGCCCCCACCCGTGATGTATACCCGCAGCTTCAGCTCGGGATTCTCTTCCTCGGTGATCAGGTTCTTCACCTTGTTGGCCGCCGCATCCGTCATCTGGATGGGCAGCGGGGCTTCTGCTACTGCACTCATTACTGACCTCACAACCATTAGATCCACAAACATGGAAACCGCGAAATTATCCAATACCCGACCATTCAGTTCAAGTATTCACCACGTTTAACCGGCAGCGGGAACCGGAGCAGGCGGTGCGGCGACCAGCGGCTTGATCACCTCGCCCCACTCAACCAGCAGCTCTTGCGCCGGTTGCCTGCCATCCTTGTTGATGGTGACACGGATCCGATCCGGCACAAAGCCTTCCGGCAACTGCCAATTCCCTTCCAGCAGCTGGAAATAACGCAGGGCATAACGCCACTCGCTCACCTTCATCCCGAGATCGCGGCCGGTTAGCGTCTTCGGCTTGTCAGCCAGACTCCCCTCGACCCGGATCTGCACCTGACCACGGAACAGCTCCCGCTTTTTGGCGGGCTGGGTCAGGGCGAGACGGTAGTGGTAACGACCGGGAATGCTGGTCTCCTGCAGGGTCAGG
Source organism: Aeromonas sp. 603757 (assembly GCF_049171255.1). NCBI lineage: Bacteria > Pseudomonadati > Pseudomonadota > Gammaproteobacteria > Aeromonadales > Aeromonadaceae > Aeromonas > Aeromonas sp. 603757. The sequence goes on from NZ_JAAKOE010000016.1 coordinate 109,614, forward strand.
TTGTCGATCACCACCCCCACCTGTTCGCCGGTGGGGCGCATGATCCGCTCGAAAAAGGCCAACTGGCGTTTGAGCTCCTGCACCTGCGCCTCCTGACTCTTCAGGGTGGTCTGCAACTGCTCGAAGGCCGCTTTCTGGGTCGCCAGCTGGGTATCTTTCACCCCCAATTCGGTCTTGAGCTGGCCGATAGCCTTGCCCTGACGATCCAGCGTCTCCTGCTGTACCACCAACAGACTGCTCTGGGCCAGCTCCTGACGGTTACCGACAAAGTAACCAATGAGCCCGCCAACGGCTAACACGACCAATAACTTCAATAGATTGGACATAGCCCCTCATCCCGTTATCACGCCATTTACGGCAGCGCCTCTCCCTTCACTATACCGCCCTGACCGGGGCCAAAGGCGATAAAGGGAAAAATTAACTGGCCGTGGCACTGCCATCACCCCGCTTTTGACGCGCGGCGAGCCGTAAAGTTCGCTCCAGGATCTGGGAATAGATGGGCCGGCCACCCAGCCACTGGGCAACCAGAGTCGCCCCGACTGTGGTAATCATCATCGGCAGGATCAGCTGATAGTTGTCGGTCATCTCGGTGACCAGCACGATACCCGTGATGGGGGCGCGCACGGTGGCAGCAAAGAGAGCCCCCATTCCGGCGATGGCAAAGGCGCCGGGCTCGATGCCAAGCTCCGGAAACGCCGCATGAAACAGATGGCCAAACACCACGCCAAACAAGGTGCCCAACGCCAGGGTCGGCGCAAACACCCCGCCCGGGGCACCGGAGCAGAAGCAGATGAGGGTCGCGACCAGCCGCACCGAGAAGATGAGGAACAGGGTCGCCATCGCATACTCATCCCCCATCAGATGAGGAATAAGCTCTGTGCCGCCGCCCGTCACCGAAGGAGCAAACAGCGACAGCACGCCAAACGTTCCGGCGACCAGCATGCCGATGGCCACGAAACGGTGGCGCTTGTTCTGATGCAGCGCCAGATAGCCATCCTGACAGGCCAGCACCAGCTTGTTGAAGACAAAACCGAGCACCCCGAAGGTGGCCCCCATAAAGAGGAACAGCCAGAGCGCCTTGAGGGCTGGCGCATCGTAGTGGGGTAGAGTGATCACCGCCCCCTGCCCTTTCATGTTCTGCAACATCAAGGTCGCCATGATGGCGGAGATCCCCACCGCCTTGATGGCCAGAAAGGAGTAGCGAAACTGCGGCCGCATCTCCTCCATCACGAACAGGATGCCCGCCAGCGGCGCATTGAAGGCAGCAGCCAGACCGCCCGCCGCACCGGCGGCCAACAGGGCATGGCCATGTTCCTTGGGCAGTCGGAAGATATCCGCCACCATCTTGCCGAGGTTGCCGCCGATCTGTACCGAAGGTCCCTCCCGCCCCAGCACCATACCGGAGCTCAGGGTACAGATGCCGCCGAAGAACTTGACCGGCAACACTCGCCACCACCGCACCGGGCGCAGATCGTCCATCGCCCCCTCGATCTCGGGAATGCCGGAACCACCCGCTTCCGGGGCAAAGGTATGAGTGAGGAAGTAACCGACAAATCCCAGCAAGGCGCTGAAGCCAAAGCCAAGCAGACCGAGCTGCCACCAGGGACGGTCTGCCAGCAAGGCGATACGTTGTTCTGCCAGCCAGTGGACACCAGATTCGAACAGGCCGCACACCAGTCCGGCCAGGGTGCCGACCAGCGCCGCCAGCAGCAGCACCAGCAAGGGCATCTTGTCTTGCCGGATAATGCGGGAAAGCGGCCCCCGCGAAGAGGTATCGGCTTCAGAGGAGAGAGCTTGTTGCGCCATCTTGTTACACCAACTTGGAAAAACCATATCGTCAGCTAGCTGAGATCAGGATCACCCGGCGCGTTGCTCGGCTGCCCAGGGCTGGGGCTTTCTGCTATAGTCGGCCCGTTAAATTTTTGTCACGGGAGCAGACCGAGAGTCCGGGTGGCGAGAGCGCAAAGCATACTCCTGATGCTCCGGCCTGCCGAGTCTCAATCGGCTGCAATCCCTTGTGTGACGACCAAAATCCCATTAAGGATGATCCATGTCAAAATCAGATCAGCTGTTTGAACAGGCCCGCCAGACCATTCCGGGTGGCGTCAACTCACCGGTCCGCGCCTTCAATGGGGTCGGCGGCACGCCCCGCTTCATCGATCACGCCGATGGCGCCTATCTCTATGATGTGGATGGTCAGGCCTACGTGGATTACATCGGCTCCTGGGGCCCCATGCTGCTGGGTCACAACCACCCGGCCATCAAAACCGCCGTCATCAAGGCCGTTGAGAAGGGGCTGAGCTACGGTGCGCCGACCGAGATCGAAGTGCTGATGGCCGAGAAAGTCCGCCAGATTGTCCCCTCCATGGAGCAGGTGCGGATGGTCAACTCCGGCACCGAAGCCACCATGAGTGCCATCCGTCTGGCCCGTGGCTACACCGGCCGCGACAAGATCGTCAAATTCGAGGGCTGCTACCACGGCCACGCCGACTCCCTGCTGGTCAAGGCCGGTTCCGGCGCCCTGACCCTGGGTCAACCCAACAGCCCGGGCGTTCCGGCCGATTTCGCCAAGCACACCCTGACCAGCGTCTTCAACGATCTGGATTCGGTGCGTGAAGCCTTCACTCAGTACGGCAGCGAGATCGCCTGTATCATCGTCGAGCCGGTCGCAGGCAACATGAACTGCATCCCGCCGGTCCCCGGCTTCCTGGAAGGGCTGCGCGCCATCTGTGACGAGTTCGGTGCCCTGCTGATCCTGGACGAAGTGATGACTGGCTTCCGCGTCTCCTTGCGTGGTGCCCAGGGTCACTACAACATCGATCCGGATCTCACCACCCTTGGCAAGATCATCGGTGCCGGCATGCCTGTTGGCGCCTTCGGCGGCAAGAAGAAGGTGATGCAGCACATCGCCCCGACCGGCCCTGTCTATCAAGCGGGTACTCTCTCCGGCAACCCGGTGGCCATGGCGGCCGGTCTCACCATGCTGGATCTGCTGCTGGAGCCGGGTCTCTATGAGCAGCTGAGCGCCAAGACAGCGCGGGTTGCAGAAGGGCTGAAAGCGGCCGCCTCCAAACACGGTATCCCGCTCGCCATCAACTATGTGGGCGGCATGTTCGGCTTCTTCTTCACCGACGAGCCCGAAATCACCCGCTACGAGCAGGTCACTCGCTGCGATATGGAACGCTTCAAGCGCTTCTACCATCTGATGCTGGAAGAGGGCGTCTATCTGGCGCCGAGCGCCTACGAGGCGGGCTTCCTGTCGCTGGCTCACGGCGACAAGGAGATCGAACATACCCTGGCTGCCGCTGAGCGCAGCTTCGCCAAGCTGGCTGGCTAAATCGCCGCAGGTTGTCGCAGAAGGGCCCGTCACGGGCCCTTTTCTATTGCAGTGCCTTCATCACCACACAGCTCTTCGATACGCCCATTTCTGGTGCATCCCCTCTTCGTCACTCACCAATTTGTCATCCTCTGGTGCAACTTGCCCCGCCATCCCTGTCATAAAGCAGGCCCACTATTTGCACATTCACCACAAGATCCCACGTCACCGAGGTCCATATGGCAGAGATGAGCCCCATCGATGTGCTGCGGCGTTATCAGGAGTATCAGGAGGAGTTGACCCCGCTACTGCAGGGGCTGCTCAGCGCCCCCCTTGTCTCGCTCAAGGGGTATCCCTTTGTCGTCAGCATTGACCATTATCAGGGGCCGATGTGCATCCAGCCTGCGGCACCGGCCGCCCATAACCGGTTGCACCTTATCGTGCAGGGGCAAGGACGGGAGATCACCGTCTGTCTGAATCAGCTGATTGGCTGGTTGATGGGGGACAGGGAGCGCCGCCGCGCCATGCCCTGGTTCAAGGCGGTCTATGTGGTGCTCAGCATGGCGCTGTTTTTGATCGTCGCCACCCTGATCTGGCACGGGCTGGAGCAGCTTTACCAGCTATTGTGCGGCGAGCAGCAGAACCAGCTCGGCGCCTTTAGCGCCATCATCTTCCTGACGCTGGCACTGGCGGTGTTCGATCTGGGCAAGACCATTCTGGAAGAGGAGGTACTGCTGCATAAGGATATCTTCCGCCACAGCGCCATTCGCCGCACCATCACCCGCTTTATCGCCGCCATTCTGATCGCGGTCTCCATCGAGGGGCTGTTGCTGCTGTTCAAAGGCTCGCTCGGCCAGAGCGAGCTGCTCTGGCCAGCGGTCGGAGTGATGGGGTGTGCGGTGGGTTTGCTACTGGCGCTTGGCCTCTATGTTTTTCTGGGGGCCAAGGCCGAAGCGGCACTGGTACAGGCTAGCCTGCGCTCTCCACCGCCAGTTGCACAGGGGAGCGACGCGCCGCCCGCCAGGAAGCGTACATGGTCCAGGAGGTATAGATGACGATAAAGGCAACCAACCACTTCAGCATCTCCATATCCATGGATTTGACCAGCATGGCGGCCAGCACCACACCGATGGGGCCAAAGATGGCTACCGCCAGCACCGCCTTGGCATCGAATACCCCTTTACGGATAAAGGTGCCTGCGGAGAAAACGCTAAGCACGGCGGTGGAGCCCATCATGATCGGAAACGCCGCCAGCGGATTCATCCCCAGCAGATAAACCAGCGTCATGCAGGGAGCAAACAGGCCGATACCGACATTCATCAACACCCCGAAGATGAAATTGCCAAGCAGGGCGATCGCCAGCTTGTAGCCGCTGAGCCCCATCGCATCGCCGCCTACAGGGAAAAGACCCAGCAGACCGGCAAAGATAAGCCCTGCAACGACCAGTAAGGAGATAGCCATCACCAGCCGGATGGTCTGCCGATCAAACGAGGCCACATGACGAGCGCCCCAGGCAGCGCCCGCTGCGGCGGCCATCATCATGCTGATCAGCGTCAGCGGCTCCACTGCGACTGCGCCGACGAAGATCAGCGACTGAGTCACGGTCGGCAGCACGCACTGCCCATTGAGGGTACCCGGCAGCACCCGGTCATCGATCAGCTTGAACTGCTTGTAGCAGGCGGTCTTTACCGCAAAGCTGCCCACCCCCAGGGTATCGAGGAAGTTGGCAACCCCACCGATCAACGCCACCGGCCAGAAGGGGGTCGCCTCAAAGGATCCACTCTGCTTCTTCCGCCAGCAGGCTTGCACCAGCATGAAGACAAATACGAGGCCTCCGGCTATAAAAACCAGCCGTAAAATATCAACTAACATAGGGGTTTCTCCTGCAACGGGCGGCGATTCTAAGGCAAGCAGCAGAAAAAATCTTGACCGGAATTAAGCAATGCTCACGACACGCCTCTGCAAGGTGAAATATTTATCAATAGACTCCGAACGACTCTGCTAATACTTGTTACTGAGGCCAACAGGCCGGGTCCTGAGCACGTTGTTATGGTCCTTTCGCGACGACCACTTGTGCCAAAGGACATAATAAAAAAGAGGGCCGGTAGTGATACCGACCCTCTTTCTATTTCTGACCGAGGCGCTGGGCCCTCGACCATGACAACCGCTTATTGAATGCTCTTACCGGCGCGCACGTCCTTGATAAACCCCTTCAGGCTGGCCAAATCACGGGGGGCACCGCGCAGGATCTGATCACCGATGATGAAGGCCGGGGTACCGGAGATACCGAGCGCTTCAGCCAGCGCACGGTTGGTACCTAGGTTCTGGTCAATGCTGCCATCCTTGATCTTGGCCTCCACCTTGCTCCAGTCCACACCGGCCGCCACAGCCAACTGCTTGACCTGTGCTTCATCAGCGAGCGGGCCCTGATGGGTATAGAGCTTCTCGTGGAACGCCTGGTACTTGTCAGGCTGACCCAGCTGGACCGCCAGCGCAGCACGGGCTGCGAAGTAGGAGGACTCGCTCAGAATGGGGAACTGCTTGTAGATGTACCGGATGTCTTTATCTTCCGACATCAGCTGCTTGACCAGCGGATGGGCCCGTTTGCAGTAACCACAGTTGTAATCGAAAAACTCCACAATGGTCAGAGATGCCTTCGGATTCCCCATCTCGGGATCCTGATTGGCATAAAGCTGCTTGGAGTGAGCCTTGATCAGCGCCTTGTCACTCTCGGCCTGCTGGCTCTCCTGCTTGGCACGCAGAGCATTGGACATCTCGACCAGGATCTCGGGATTCTTGACTAGATAGTCGCGAACGATTTGCTCGACATCACTTTTGGTCAGCTCGCTTGCATGTACTGGCGTCGCCAGCAGGGTCACGCCAGCCAGCGCGCAAAACAGGGCATTTTTAATAGTCATAACGTTATCTTGCAGAGGATATGATAGAGGCCACTATAGTGGTTGAGTCTGTTTTCAAGTCAAGTTATCTGGCCAAAAAAGCGCTTGATACGCTCTGATTGCCACTTTTTCATGTCATTTAGCGCAATTAACCAGCAATCGAACCGGACGGGGATTTACAAGCCAGAGCAGCATGGTAATATTCGCCGCACTGCTGCGGAGGGGTGGCAGAGCGGCTGAATGCACCGGTCTTGAAAACCGGCGATGGGCGACCATCCGTGGGTTCAAATCCCACCTCCTCCGCCATTTATACCGAGCCCATGCAACCATGTTGCGTGGGCTTTTTATTTGCCTGCGATTTGCCACTCCTCATAGATCTCAACACATTAGTCTTCTTCAACTCCTTTCTTGATCTTCTCACCTGCGAGCTAAATAGCTGCCCCAAGATCACCTATCAACATCGAACCTCTGCGTTCCTGCGAGCATCCCTTCCCATTTCCTTATTGCCCCAAACAAGGACCCAAAGCAGCAACCACTGCGCCTGCGTGTTAGCACAGCCAACACACTCTCTGGCATAACGTCAGTGGGCGACTAACAAAATCATGGACAAGCAGAGGGCTCAAAAAGAAAGACTTCAGCTAACACAGGACGCAGATGCCCAGGAAAGATCGCAAGCAAGAGATCCTAGCGTACAGGCGAGCATAGGATTCGTGGGTCATGACTACGCCAGAGCCGCCATACAGAGCTACAGCGGTTCAGTGAAGAAAGAGTACCAAGCGGAACATCAGGCTATTTGTGGAACCAGAAAGCAGCGGCGAGTAAGGATAAAAACAGAGGAAGGGAGATAGGGAAGGTCAACAATCAGGCTATTTGCTGAATTGCAGGCAATAAAAAACCCCGCTCGATGAGCGGGGTTTCTTGTATTGGGTGCCTGGCAGTGTCCTACTCTCGCATGGCG
>NZ_JAAKOE010000017.1:0-106185 GCF_049171255.1 Aeromonas sp. 603757
GGTGCGTCCTAGTGGATTCGAACCACCGACCCCCACCATGTCAAGGTGATGCTCTAACCAGCTGAGCTAAGGACGCATAACAGCAATCTGTGATGGTGCGTCCTAGTGGATTCGAACCACCGACCCCCACCATGTCAAGGTGGTGCTCTAACCAGCTGAGCTAAGGACGCATCACAGAAAAAGTGGTGGGTTTAATTGGATTCGAACCAACGACCCCTACCATGTCAAGGTAGTGCTCTAACCAACTGAGCTATAAACCCACTTTCTCTTACTTCACTACGCCAGCGCTGCTGACGTGGTCGGCATACTACCCATGCCCCCCAAGGCTGTCAACAGGCCATATGCACAAAGGAGACTGTTTGCCCAGTTCTTGCGCAGCCTGTTGATTTTGCAGGCGAGTTGTCGCTCGCCAAGCCCTGTTACTGAGATCGCGACAGGGTAGTGCAGGCTTCCGGAGTGGCAAAACGGCCATAGATGTAGCGCAATCTCGCCCCCAGCATCAGGGCCGCACTGGTGAGGCCGACGATAAAGCCGATCCAGAAGCCCTGCGGCCCCATCCGCGGCACCAGCCAGTCGGTCAGACCCAGGATCATGCCGGTGGGCAGCCCCAGTCCCCAGTAGGCGACGATGGTGACGTAGAAAATCGCCTGGGTATCCTTGTAACCGCGTAGTGCGGCGGCCGCGACCACCTGCACCGAGTCGGAGATTTGATAAATGGCGGCGAAGAACAGCAAAATGGCCGCCAGGACGATCACCTGCTGATCATCGGTATAGATCGAGGCGATCTGCTCGCGCAGTAGCACCGTCATGGCGGCAGTGGCCGCGGCAATGGCCATCCCCAGCATCAAGCCGGTGCGAGCCGCTACCCGAGCGTGATGGGGCTGCCCTTCACCTATGCTGTGGCCAACCCGGATGGTGACACCCACCCCGATGGAGAGGGGTAGCATAAAGACCAGGCTGGAGAAGTTGAGCGCAATCTGGTGGCTCGCCACCGTCTCGGCACCGAAAGGAGCCAGCATCAGGGCTACCACGGTAAACAGGGTCACTTCGCAGAAGATCGCCATGGCGATGGGGAAGCCCAAGCGAAACAGTCGCCAGATCCGGCTGCCGTTGGGGCGAGCCAGCTGGGAGAAAAGCCGGATCTCGGTGAAGTGACGGGAGAGCTTCACATAGAGGATCATCGCCAGCAGCATGGCCCACAGCACGATGGCAGTAGCCACGCCACAACCCACACCGCCCAGTTTCGGCATGCCGAAGTGGCCGTGAATGAAGATGTAGTTGGCGGGAATATTGACCGCCAGCCCGACAAAGCCGATCACCATGGTAGGCATGGTGTGGGAGAGCCCCTCACTGAAGTTGCGCAGCACCTGGAACATCACGAAGGCAGGCAGGCCCCACAGGATGGCGTGCAGATAACCAGTGGTCTTGGCAGCCATCACCGATTCCACATCCATAAACTGCAACGCCAGCGGGCTGTAATAGAGGGCGATCATCGCCAGCGGGGTGACGATCAGTGCCAGCCAGAAACCCTGATGGACGGCCGGGCGAATGGCTTCGCGTTTACGGGCGCCATTGAGCTGGGAGACGATGGGGGTGAGCGCCATGATGATCCCCTGCACCAGCAGGATCACCGGTAGCCAGAAGCTGGACGCCACCGACACGGCGGCCAGATCGACTGCACTCACCTGTCCCGCCATCACGGTATCGACGAAGTTCATGGCGACCTGGGCGACCTGGGCGACCAGTATGGGGCTGGCTAGACGGACGAGCTGCTTCGCCTCGGACCAATAACGTTGCACTGACACCTCCGAGTGGATCAGATAAGAGTAAAAAAGAGCGGAAATCGGGAAGAGCCTTTGCACTTTCGGACGAAAGTGCAAAGGGTGGGGGAGGCATTCTAGCCTGAAATTCAGCCAGGACGAAATAGTTGCCGCCCCGAGGGGCAGGATCAGGCGTCTTCGTGATCGCTGATCAGCAGGTTGGCAGCGGCATAGGCGGCCTGTTCACGCAGTTCGGCGGGCACCCGCTCATCGGCGGCGACCGCGTTGAGGGCGCGGATAGTGGCGGCGATGGCCTTCGGCACATAGCCCTGCTCGCCGGAGCCAATCTGGTTATAGGCGATACGGATCGCTTCACAACATTGATATACCTGCATTTCTTTTTTCCTTGTTTACCCGGATGTGAACGGCGTCACTATAGCGATCGGGCGCAAGCTTGTCAGCCTGTACCCTTGTCTCACCCTCTGCCCGAGGTTAACCTGCCCTTTTTGCCGTAGCAGGAGACGAGAGATGTTCACTGGCATAGTACAGGGGACGGCCGAACTGGTGGCCATCGAAGAGCAACCCAACTTCCGTACCCACGTGATCCGCATGCCCAGCCGGGAGTGGGGGGAAGGGCTGGCCCTCGGCGCTTCGGTGGCTCACAACGGCTGCTGTTTGACCGTCACCCGTGTCGAGGGGGAGCTGATCAGCTTCGATCTGATGCAGGAGACCCTGCGCCTCACCAACCTCGGCAAGCTGCAGGTGGGGGACAAGGTCAATGTGGAGCGGGCTGCCCGCTTTGGCGACGAGATCGGCGGTCATGCCATGTCTGGCCATATCATCGGCATGGCAGAGGTTACCTCGGTGATCGACACACCCAATAACCGTCAGGTGTGGTATCGCCTCGCTCCCGAGCTGATGAAATATGTGCTGACCAAGGGATACATCGGCATCGACGGCATCAGCCTGACCATAGGTGAGGTGCGCGAGCGGGAGTTTTGCGTTCACTTGATCCCCGAGACCCTGGCTCGCACCAACCTGGGTTGGGTCAAGGCCGGCTGGCCGACCAATATCGAGATCGATCCCCAGACTCAGGCCATCGTCGATACGGTGGAGCGGGTACTGGCGGCGCGCGCGGGTAACTGAAGGCACTGTCCTAGTTATATGTTGAAAGGGAGCATTGTTGCCCAAATTGATGCAGCTTGAATGAAACTAACTGAGGACTCGGTGATCTGATCACCACTACCCTCTATCAAGTCTGCATCATGGGAGCGTCCCTGCCCCCCCATCACCAACGGGTTTGTAGTGGTCTAATCATCTTGGCCACCATCGTAGGGGGAGCAGTTATCACCATGGTCTGCTTAATGACCTGATGAGATCAGGTCGCTATCTCTATAACCTCCATCTACATAATTTCGATTCTATTAATGAAGCTGCTTTAATTTTCCATATTTTATTATTTTTATAATCAGAAATTTATTATTTGATTGTGCTAGTGGGGTCTCTTTTTTATATACTTCCATATGGTGCTGGTGTAATCGTTTACATCGATGTGTGTTACGTCACAATATCCATCGTAATTAGTTCGTAATCTTGTCATGAGGCGAGGGCAGTCTGAGGACATTCTCTCAAGTCAATGGTTTATTATGGACAATGGATGGATATTTGATGAGTATGGAAAGATTGTTTGGATTGAATAGGAATATGGTAATGTTCGGTGCCATATTTTTTCTTTACTTTTTTATAATGGGAGCTTATTTTCCATTTTTCCCGATTTGGCTGCATGATGTCAATGATATCAGCAAGGCTGAAACTGGAATTGTCTTCGGCACTATTTCTTTATTTGCACTTCTATTTCAGCCAGTATTTGGGCTGATTTCTGACAAGTTAGGGCTGAAAAAGCATTTGCTCTGGATAATCATTGGACTACTGGTATTCTTCGCGCCCTTCTTTCTTTATGTATTGGCACCATTGCTGAAATTGAACATCTATCTCGGTTCTATCGTAGGGGGCATGTACATCGGTTTTGTATTTGCAGGCGGGGCTCCAGCCATAGAGGCTTATGTTGAGAAGGTGAGTCGCTCCAGTCAGTTCGAGTTTGGCCGAGCAAGGATGTTTGGCGCAATAGGCTGGGCCCTTTGTGCCTCTATTGTAGGGATCATGTTTACCATCAACAATGAGTTCGTGTTCTGGGTGGGGTCTGCTTTTGCTGTTGTAATGGCGGTTTTATTCTATTTTATCAACCCTGGTCGTGGTAGCACCAGTGAAGTGCTAGATAGTATTGGCGCCAATCAGAAAGGGTTTAGCGTAAAACTGGCAATGGGATTGTTAAAACAACCAAAATTCTGGTTCTTCACCCTCTATGTCGTCGGGGTGGCATGTACCTATGACGTATTTGATCAGCAATTCGCGAATTTTTTTACCGCATTCTTTGATACAAAAGAAGAAGGTACTCGTTACTTTGGTTATGTCACTACGATGGGGGAGTTACTGAACGCCAGCATCATGTTTTTTGCCCCACTGATTGTGAATCGAATTGGCGGAAAAAATGCCCTGCTAATCGCTGGGGCCATCATGTCTATTCGAATCATCGGCTCCTCATTCGCCGAGACAGTTAGCCATGTCATTTTGCTGAAAACTCTACATATGTTGGAAGTTCCATTCCTGTTGGTCGGTACATTCAAGTACATCACTAGTGAATTTGATGTTCGCTTTAGTGCGACTATCTGGTTGATTGGCTATCAGTTCTTCAAGCAGCTAGCAACCATGTTTATGTCTGTGTGGGCTGGATCTATGTATGAGGTGATGGGCTTTCGTGAAACCTACTTGGTATTGGGCATTATTGCCGCAACTTTCACCTTTATTTCTGTCTTTACCCTCTCGGGAATGGGAACACTTGGGCTGTTAAAGGGTAGAACGATGGTTTTAAAAAAAGCCGCTAGTTACTAACCGACCATTTTGTAATCAGAGATTTGAAAAAGGTTATAAAAGATGAATAACAGTATGGCGTTACACCAAATCATTTGTCGTGCCGATTGGCAAACACAGGCTGTGACCAGTGTTAATCGTTTACCCACTCATACCCCCATGTTCAGCTGGCGCAGCGAAGCGGATGCCAGGGGGGATCTGGCCTCTTCCTCCCGTCTCTTGCTCGATGGCGAGTGGCGCTTCTCCTTCTTTGCCGCTCCCGAATTGGTGCCCGAGAGCTGGCTGTCGCAGGATCTGGTGGATGCTTGCCCCATTACAGTGCCGGGCAACTGGCAGCTGGATGCCGCCTATCCAGCTGCGCGGCCGCTCACCGATGGCCCCATCTACACCAATATCAAGTACCCCTTTCCCTGCGATCCGCCCCGAGTGCCAGCAGAGAATCCTACTGGCTGCTACTCCCGCGAGTTCGAACTGCCCGCCAACTGGCTGGCAAGCGGACAGAGCCGGATCATCTTCGACGGGGTGAGCAGTGCCTTCCACCTCTTCTGCAACGGTCGCTGGGTCGGTTATTCCCAGGACAGCCGCCTGCCCGCCGAATTCGATCTGACCCCATATCTGCAGAGCGGTCGCAACCGGCTGGCGGTGCTGGTGCTGCGCTGGTCCGACGGATCCTATCTGGAAGATCAGGATATGTGGTGGCTGTCGGGGATCTTCCGCTCCGTCAGCCTGTTGCACAAACCGTCCCGCCATCTGATGGATATGCGGGTGACCCCCGAGCTGGATGCCTGCTATCGGGATGGTCGTCTCAAGATTGCCCTGCAAGTGGCTAATGGGGCCGGTCTGTCGGTGGAGGCCAATCTCTATGACGGTGGCGAGCGGGTCGCGACCCTGCGCCAGCCGATCGGCACCCAAGCCATTGATGAAAAAGGGGCGTATGACGATCGCGCCGAGTTCTGGCTCGATGTGGCTGCGCCGCGCAAGTGGAGCGCCGAGACGCCCCATCTCTATCGCCTGACCCTGACCCTGCTGGACGAACAGGGTCAGGCCATCGAGAGCGAGGCGTGCGATGTGGGCTTTAGGGTGGTGGAGATCTGTGGCGGCCTGCTGCGGGTCAACGGTCAGCCGCTGCTGATCCGTGGTGCCAACCGCCATGAACACCACCCCGCCAGGGGTTATGCCATCGATCGTGCCACCATGGAGCGGGATCTGCTGCTGATGAAGCGGCACAACTTCAATGCGGTGCGCTGCTCCCACTATCCCAACCACCCCGACTTCTATCGCCTCTGCGATCGGCTCGGTCTCTATGTGGTGGACGAGGCGAATCTGGAGACTCACGGCATGACCCCCATGGGGCGGCTGGCGCGGGATCCTGCCTGGAGCAACGCCTTTCTGGAGCGGGCGACCCGCATGGTGGCGCGGGATTTCAACCACCCCTCCATCATCATCTGGTCGCTGGGCAACGAGTCGGGTTACGGCCCGGCCCACGATGCCATGTATGGCTGGATCAAGCGCAGCGACCCGAGCCGTCCGGTGCAGTACGAGGGGGGCGGGGCCGATACCCCGGCCACCGACATCATCTGCCCCATGTATGCCAGAACCCATCAGGATCAACCCTTCCCGGCGGTGCCAAAGTGGGCGCTGGCCAAGTGGATCGGCCTGCCCGGCGAGCACCGGCCGTTGATCCTCTGCGAATATGCCCACGCCATGGGCAACAGTCTGGGGGGTTATGCCCACTATTGGCAGGCGTTTCGCGATCATCCACGTCTGCAAGGCGGGTTTGTCTGGGATTGGGTCGATCAGGGGCTCGACAAATACACCGCAGATGGCCGCCACTACTGGGGCTATGGCGGCGATTTTGGTGATGTGCAAAACGATCGCCAGTTCTGCTGCAACGGTCTGCTGTTCCCGGATCGCACCCCCCATCCCGCCCTGTGCGAGGCTAAGCGCGCCCAACAGCCGTTCCGCTTTGCCCTGCTCGAGCACACCCCGCTGCGGGTGCGGATCGAGAGCGAATACCTGTTTCGGGAAACCGACAACGAGCGGCTTTGCTGGCTGTTGTGTGAGAACGGCCATGTGCAGCAGCAGGGGGAGTTCTCCCTTGATCTGGCGCCACAGGGGGTGGTCGAGTTGACCCTGAGCGAGACACTGCCCGCCTTTGCGGCAGGCTCACTGGCCTGGCTCGATCTGGCCATCGTTCAGCCGCAGGCTACCCCCTGGTCGCAGGCGGATCACAAGGTCGCCCGTCAGCAGTTCACCCTGCCGACCCCCCTTGCTCTGCCTGCTCCCGCCGCTGCCGCCACCCTGAGCGAGCAGCCGGATAGCTGGCGGGTCACCACCGCAAACAGTCTGTGGCGGCTCGACAAGCAGAGCGGCCGCATCACCAGTTGGCAAAAATCGGGGCAGGAGCAGTTGCTGGCGCCGATCATGGATCATTTCTACCGGGCTCCGCTCGACAACGACATCGGCACCAGCGAAGCGGATCACGCTGACCCCAACTCCTGGATTGCCCGCTGGCAGGGCTGTGGTCTCGGTCAGTGGCAACATCGCTGTTTGGGGATTGCGGTCGCTGGAGGGGATATCCGGGTCAGCCATGGCTACTTCCATCACGATGAGCTGCTGCTGGTGAGTCACTGGCATCACCGCTTTACCGACAATGGCGCCATGAGCCTGGAGATAGAGACCGAGCTGGCGCAAGCGCTGCCTTCGCTGCCGCGGATCGGTCTGTTGCTCCATCTGGCCGAGGTCCCGGCGCGAGCCGAATGGCTGGGGCGTGGCCCGCACGAAAACTATCCGGATCGCCTGCTGGGCGCCGATCTGGGGCGCTGGAGTTTGCCGCTGGAGGCCATGCACACCCCTTACATCTTCCCGAGCGACAACGGCTTGCGCTGCGATACCCGCCAGTTGCAGCTGGGTAGCACGACAGTAAACGGCTGCTTCCATTTCAGTGCCAGCCGCTTCAGTCAGCAACAGCTCGCCGCTGCTCGTCACCAGAGCGATCTGGTGGCCGAAGAGGGGTTGTGGGTCTGTCTCGATGGCGCCCACATGGGGGTGGGCGGGGATGACTCTTGGAGCCAGAGCGTGCGTCCCGAGTATCAACTGCTTGAGCGTCGTTACCGTTGGGGCTGCACCCTTTATTAAGTGAAGCCTGCCAGACCATCATGATGAAGCGCCGGGTATCATCCGGCGCTTCTATTTTATGGCGTGTTATAAACATACTTTCTACACCAGGTTAGATTCATGGAGAAGATTCGAGTTCACCAAGCTGGATATCTCATCTGATGGAGATAACAAACTCGTTATTTTCTGGTGTAGAAGCTATCTCATAAAAATCAAGTTTGTAAAAAATGAGCCATGATGTTTCCCTTAGGGAAGTGTTGATTACTTAACCTCATCAGAACGGTTTTGCTATATTTTTATCGGAGGTTACCAAAAAATATTGCAGGCTTCCTCACAGAGAAATATTTATCACGCTCTTTATTAAAGATATTTATATAGAACTGTCACTATCGTGCAACCATGCCTATCAATAACATCAGTATGAGATATAGCCTAGAGGCACAGAGTTTTCGTAATGAATCATTGTAAACACGACTCAGGTATATGTCGTGTCACATACAGCCAACTAATAACAATGCCAGTCATATATAACTGACTGGCATTGTGCATAGATAACGCAATACTAGTATTTAGTATGGCGACATTTTTTAGTCAATATATTTACCACCATACTTCGATATTAAAGCCGAAAGTCGCTTCGTTTTGACTACCGGCTTTATCGCCAGTCAACTTAACAGGTTTGCCATACACATCGCCTTGACGACTCCACTCATTATCCAGTTCGGCGTAGGTGGCAAATAAACGCAGGGTTGGTCGAGCCCAGACAGAGCGGCCAGCTTGGAACATTTGTGCCAACGTTACCTTGGAGAAGTTGTTCACACCTGAACCATTTTGAGCCTTGACGCGCTCGTAACCAATTTCAAGAGCCGTTGCTGTAAAGTCATTCCAACTATATTGCGGACGCATACCAGCACTGAACCAGTCACTGCCGTACTCATTATCAAGCTCCAGGCTTTGATAAGCTATTGAATAAAGAGCACTCCACTTGTCATTAAAAAAGAGATCGCCATGGTTTATAACGCGGAAACTACTGCCATCATGGTCGACTCCAATCGCATATTTTACTGCTGAGGCTCCCTCGGCACTCATCAAACCGCCAGCCAATCCATCGATACCATACTGCATAGCGAGCGTATTACTACCTAGAGCCCACTTCTGCTGGTATAGCATGCTCAGCATTGCACCGCTATCCGTGATATCCTGATTTGGATAACCTTTGTTATCAAACTGTTCG
Organism: Aeromonas sp. 603757; assembly: GCF_049171255.1. Classification (NCBI taxonomy): domain Bacteria; kingdom Pseudomonadati; phylum Pseudomonadota; class Gammaproteobacteria; order Aeromonadales; family Aeromonadaceae; genus Aeromonas; species Aeromonas sp. 603757. Next base: position 9,040 of record NZ_JAAKOE010000017.1, read on the forward strand.
AAATGATCATTCTGGGCGAATACATAGTTCAAACCGAGCGTTATATGAGCACCACTACTTATATTTATATCGGATAGTCGAACATCAAAATGGTGTAACGAACGGATCTCGTCATGATAGGCCCCATTTTCACCAAGGGCATTATAACTGCTCTCCGGGGTGAAATAGGCGAGATGAAGCTTGGTGCCGCTAACGTCAATATTTTCAATACCAAAGCCCTTGTTAGAGACATCCCAATACTTGACATCGATCATGTGAACTTCATGGCGCTGATAGAATCGCTCCCCGGCCCAGACTACCGCGCCAGGCAAACTTGGCAATATATTATGAGCAGAAGACCAGACCTGTAATGTACCGACATCGCTCCACTTGTCGCCACTGCCAATATAATATGTGAAATCGAAGTAAGCCTCCTCTTGCCGCCACAAGTCAGCCTTGAAACCCAACTCCCACCAGTTCATCTCATTACCAAGACGATAGTTGCCATACCCCTCCTGGGCTCGTAGTACAGCATCCAGTTCTCCTTTACCCCCATTACGTTCATCGTTATTCGTGTTTATATTGCCCCACTTGGCATATCCCATAGTTGTGAAATTTTCAAATGCAGCCTGAGAAGACAAAGGCTGCATCGCTAATAAAAGCAGACTGAAGCAGTTTGATTTTTTTAGTTTCATGTATTTTCCTTACTTGTCAATATTAAATGGATTTTCTTTGCATCGTTAAGAGAATAAAAGGCACGACCTATTTCACCAGGTAACCTAGAGCTATTAATGTGAAAATGATGCGACTATCAGTGAGAACCTAAATGACGAACTCACTTATTTCTTGCAACTTGTTTTTCTCTATATTCAAACTCGACCCAGTGCGGCCAGTATCTCATCGTGAAATTTACCATTGAGCTTATAACTTGATTTATAAATCAGATAGCTCAGAAAAATTAGCAGACTCGGAATGCCTAACATCAAGACCTGCATTCCCAGCACAGTGCCTTCGCTTTGCAAAGTATTTGGGACATAGCCAACTATTGTTAGCCCAATACCAGTCAGGAAGCCGGCAAATGCACTGGCAGCTTTCACCAGCATGGTTTGCACCGAGAAGACGACACTTTCACTGCGCATGCCCATCTTGTATTCACCGTAATCAACCACATCTGCCAGCATAAGAGTTGACATCGCCAAGGCAAAGCCTGAGCCCAACTTCATTGCGGCTCCTGCCATTCCGATCAGTAGTGTATTCTCTGGCATAAAATGACCGGTAAGCAGCAAGATGACATAACTCATCAGTGGGAAAACACAAGCAAGGCGCCAAATCATGGGGCGAGATAGTTTGCTGACGATCAGTGGGAATAACACCAGTCCGATGATCTCGGCAGAGCCCGCAAATCCCATGAAGACGGCGAACATATCTTTATCGCCCATCGCATAAGTGAAGTAGTAGATAGCAAAACTACCGGCTAACTGCATTGCCAAGTTAAAGCACAACACAATACCTATCAAAGCCTTTAGTTGATCATTTTGGAAGATAATCGCTTTTACATCTTTAAAGTTGATCTTCTCAGACACCTTGGTCGCAATAGCGCTATCTTCTTTTACTTTCCATACGGTCAGCAAAGCACTCAAAATGAATATTAGCGCAATAATCATCGATACCTTGGCGAAGCCGGCACCACTATCGCCATCACCCAAAATATCGATAGCTTTCATGCCAAAGGCTCCCATAACAAACCAGGCAAAGCTTGCAAACAGGCGAGGGATCACCACAATCTGCTCTCGCTCTTTCTTATTGCTGGTTAGCGCGGGAATGAACGACCAGTAGGGAATATCCATGATTGTATATGTCATTCCCCAGAGGATATAACTGATAGCTGTATAAATGTATAGTGCGGTTCCTTCAAACTTATGGGTGAAGAAAACAGCTACCATCACGACTGAATTTATCAGGGTACCAATAACGATCCATGGTCTGAACTTACCATAGCGACTGCGAGTATTATCAACAATCATACCCATGATGGGGTCGTTGAACGTATCCCAAATTCTGGCGACTAAAAATAAAGTGCCTACGAATGCAGCTTCAAGGCCAACGACATCGGTATAGTAATACATTAAATAAATGTAAATTATCGAACATGCCAAATCTTTACCAAGGGCTCCTATACCATAGGAAAGTTTGGCGACATTGCTTATACTCATAAAGTTTCATCCTTATTGTGAGTGTCATGTGTGATTTTTCTTGATTAATACAATAACGTGAAATAATGAAGATTTAGTCTAAATATAATGAAAACCCAAAGGGTTATCTTGGCCGGTTTTTAATCATGTCGATAACATCGAGGACGGCCATAATTCAATGGCCGTTTCGCTCTGATTATTTGTGAATCGAGATAATTAAACTGTCAATTTATAACGCTGATATATCGATCAAGATGGCCGTAGTTGGATCAAGAATTGGCATTGCCAGACCTACTTGGCGCAGCCATTCGCCGCTTGATACGATACCAGCAAGGCTCCAGACGGGTTGCTTGTTAACCAGGCCATTATGAAAGTTATTCGGATGCGCGATGACGTTGACGCGATATTGTGTTTGCGCGATTAATCCCGGTATCCGTAAAGTGCCGCTGTGGGCATATGTAGGCATATCTAGCTGTGCAACCATCACTAATGCATGCTTGGCATCAGGAGTTATGACGGCATGGATTTTTTGAGCTTGTTGATCGTCGCTTTCAATACGGTAGGTGATTCCGCTATGAAGCAGGTTTCTATACTGCTTATGCAATGCGATGTATTTTGCAAAGCCAGCTTTCTCTTCGTCCGACTCTTTGACCGGATCGAGCTCTATTCCCATATGTCCAAACAAGGCTGTGATCCCGCGGAAGTCGATGTCGGATACTCTGCGAGTGGCATGGCAATGTCGAGCGCCAATATGAGAGCCCATCACTTCAGGCGGGAAAAAATAGCTAAACCCGCTCTGGATCTCCTGACGTTTGAGTGCGTCATTGTTATCAGATGGCCAGAAACGTTGCACTCGCTTTAGGATCTCATAATCGATACGGCCACCACCGGCAGCACATGATTCAATCTCGATATGTGGATGCCTTGTTTTAAGCTCGTCCATCAGTCGATAGACATTTTGTACCTGGCGTGTTTGGCAAGCTTGTCCGTGGTGAGCAGGCTGGACCGTTTCACGGTTCATGTCCCACTTGAGATAGGCAATATCATAGCGGCTCAGCAGGTCATCAAGACGTTCCAACAAGTAGGCAAAGGCATCAGGATTCTGCAGGTCGATCAGATATTGGTTGCGACCTGTTGGTTGCTCATAGCCATCGAGTTCCATCAGCCAGTCGGGGTGTTGGCGATATAGATCAGAATCTTTGCTGATCATTTCTGGTTCAACCCAGATGCCAAATTCCATGCCCATGGCTTTGACATGTTCGATAACCGGCTGCAAACCATCAGGATATTTCTGCTTATCCAGGTACCAGTCACCCAGTGCCGCCCTATCATTGCAGCGGCCCTTGAACCAGCCATCATCAATGATGAAGCGCTCCACACCCATCTTGGCTGCCTCAGTGGCCATACACATGATGTAGTCTGGATCATGCTCAAAGTAGATACCTTCCCATGTGTTGAGATGTACCGGTCGGCATGTCTGATAGTTGCGTCGCTGCGGAAAGGTCAGGATGTGCTCACGCACAAACTGGTGAAATTGATGGCTCATGCCATTCAGGCCATCAGCACAATAGGTTGCATAGAGCCAGGGGGTCGTGATGCGTTCATCTTTTTGCAGGCAAATTTCCCCCGGGTAGTAGAGTGCTTCGGCCTGCAAGAAACGACGACCATCAGCCTTTACATCAACTCGCATTCGATGATTACCGCTCCAGGCCAGATGAGCTCCCCATACTTCTCCGTGCTGTTCATCAAATCCTTTGGTGCCGATGATGAGCGCCGGGTAATGTTCGTGAGACGTACGACCACGGCGGTTCTCTTGCTGGAATCCACCGTGCATCAGGATATGTCGATGCTGTTGGAACTCATTAACCCAACGCCCGTAGAATGACAAACACTCAATGGCGCGCATGGGTAATGGCAATGTTGTCGCGAGCCTGTTTACCGTGAAGGGCTCCTCGCTTTCATTGTTCAGGGTATGGCGCACGGCGACAATGTCAGAAAGAGGATCTATGGTGAGTTCAGTCATGAGACACAGGCGAGCGACAGGATCATGACTGACAAGGCGTAGGGAATGTTCGTCGTGCTCGACAGACTGAATAGTGAAGACCGGAGACCAATCCTGACCATTTCTATGCCCTTCCAATGCAGGGGAGCTAAAGACGCCCGAACCGGAGTCCGGAAACAAAGTTAACGGGACATCGCAATCCAGTCGGCCAAAAGGCACTGGCCGATCAAGGGATAGGCAGCGCTCCGGGGGCGTCAATGTTAACTTGTTGCCCCAATAGATAATTTCAGCTCCTTGCGTCAGGTTAACGAGCATTTCCGTGCGTCGACCACTTATCTTGCAGATCTTTTCCATTTCTCTACCTTTGGCCTCTGAAAGAGGGGAGTAATTAATGCTGACGGCAGACAGAACAATAAAATGCCGATTAATTAATGTGGTTGGCGCAACAGTAGTGTAAACGATTCCACTGGTGTGACTAAAAAAAATCAATAGCGCTACCTGACTCACAAAAATGGCTTTTTTTTAGCCTTAATTGAATTTTATGGAGGAGTGGTACTGTTTTTTTTAGCACTGATGTCGTAAATGAAGAAAGAAAATAACCAATTGGCATAACATTAATTTATTATTTTAATATGAAGAGGTGTCGACCTCGTTTCTATTTATGGCGATGCACTCTCTTTTCATAGGAGGCACGAAAATTACTCGTGCTTTGCTTATGAAGTTTCTGTTCCGCGAGTAAATCACAGCTGATGTACTGTTTAATCGGAAACGTTTGCCAGAGTGGATCAATGTTCGAGCGGTGGTGACACAGAAATATACCAAGGTGAAGTAGGATGCTGATAAAAATTAAGATTCTTTGTTGGTGGATGTTTTTTGAACTTTAAAATGTATTAGGGGAACAGGGGTGCTCATGGACTGACATCGCAGCAAACCTGAACTCAAGCTGTATTATAAATAGATTTAATTGTGATGCTTGTCACGTTTTCTGAATTCCAGTTAAATGAGCATGCCTGATGCAATAGGGCTCAATGAGGTCTGTTTTGTTTGTGTTTATGGCTGATATAAAGAGAAATGCTATATGTATCAAGCTGATACCAAGGTGGGTTATTTAAATTAATTACATTTATTATTTATTTATTGTGACTTTAAAATTTAATATATAGATCTCAAATGCAGCCCCTCATATATAGTCCTGCCGCTAAAGATATACTCAAGGGTCTATTTATGAGTTTCACACCAAGTAAAGTCCATCAAAGCGTCTGGACTTATCTCTTTTTAGGACAGCAGGCATTATTTCCTGTGGCTTATGCGGCTGGGCAACTCTCCATGCCCGCAGCCAAGCAACCTGAACTTATCCGCTATCAGATCGCAAAGGGAGATACGCTTGGTTCTGTCTCACGCCAGTTTGGCACAACACCTCACCAACTGTTGGCATTAAATGGCAACCTGGCGCTAAACGCCCCTCATTTGCCGGTAGGTGACACTATCAATTTACCGCGTGCGTCCGTTTTACCTGCGCTGTCAGGCGCCAATCCACTGCATTTGACGGCGCCTACGCCAACCCCTGTGGATGTCGAGCAGAAGGTTGCCGAGCAGGCTGCCCGCTTGGGGCAGCTGTTTTCACCTGCCGAGTCAGAGATGCCGTCAGGTCAGGAAAACCACAGTGAATTGGTTAAGGGGTTTAAACGAAGTCTGCGGCATCTACCGCCTTCCGCGCAGAGCGTTACACAGGATGCGACTGCACCGCATCATGGGCCAGAACAAGAGAAGCAGTATTGGCGTCAGCAACTGGTCACCCATTTTGAAGAGGAGGCCAATGCCTATGCAGCATCCTTGCTGGGGACGATGGGCACAGCCAGAACCCGGGTGACACTGGATGACGATTTCAATATGGTCACTGCCGAGGCGGATCTCTTGTTGCCGCTTGCGGAAGAGCAGCAGACCCTGCTGTTTACCCAGTTTGGTCTACGCCGAAATGGGCAGGTGCGCACCATTGCCAACCTGGGGGTGGGCCAGCGTCATTTCCTCGACCGCTGGATGCTGGGCTACAACCTGTTTGCTGATTATGACCTGACCAATCGGCACTGGCGTGCGGGAGTCGGGGCTGAGGCGTGGCGTGACTATCTCAAGTTGGGTGCCAACTTTTATACACCACTGAGCAGTTGGCGTGACTCCCCACGGTTTGAGGGTATGGAAGAGCGCGCAGCACGCGGTATGGATGTGCGTCTTGAGGCCTATCTGCCGGCCTATCCGCAATGGAGCGCATCGCTCACTGCCGAGCAGTATTTGGGGGAGCGGGTTGACTTGCTGGGCGCAGATCAGCTTGAGCGCGATCCGCATGCCATCACTGCCGGTCTGCACTATAACCCCTTCCCGTTACTCAAGATGGATGTCGAGCAAGTTGAAGCGAGCGGCAGGCAACATGACACCCGTTTTACGCTGGGGCTGGAGTGGAAGCTGGGGGCTACGCTCTCGGACATGCTGAATCCGTCCCGTGTCGACAAGTCGCTGGCAGGTATGCGCCACGATCTGGTTGAGCGTAACAATGACATGGTGCTCGAGTATCGCGACAAGGTACTCCTCAAGGCCTCTCTCAACGACCAGTATTCTGCGGGAGAGGGGCAAGCCCTGACCTTGACGCTCAACATTCAGCATTCCCGCCAGATAGCCTCCATCCAGTGGTTTGGCGAGATCCTGGGGCTCAGTGGACTTGGCCCTGCCGATACGGTTGGGCAGGACAAACGTTCCCTTACACTTCCGGTCTTGCCCATCTATCGCATTGGCCAATCCAATCAATATCCGATCGTTGCCATCGTCACCGACATTGATGGCCATGAAGCCATCGCGGAAGGGGTTGTTGTCGTCTCGGAAGACTCTGGGCTGCAACCCGCTATTCAGTTGGCAGAACACTTTGTTCAACTTCGCCCCGGTGCTCACTACCACGTTGACTGGGGGGTGGTTGACCCCCGTCAGAAGCCTGCCAAAGCGCGAAATGGGATCCCGATTGAGAGTATTGAGGGGGATGTAGAAGCGGACCGCGATGGTTACCAGTACCGCTATCGCCTGACATTTCAGGGGCCTGCACAGGTACTGACGGGGCGTGAGCTGGTTGCGCCTGGGCAACCCAACCCCGGCACTCGGTATCGTCTGGATGTAGAGGTCACCTTCCCGAGTGGGCATGTGGCGAGTGACAGCATGGAGTTTGAGTTTATTGATGATGCAACTGTGCCGGGGGCCCCGACGTTGACAGTGACCGACAGCAATGGTGACGACAAGCCAGAGGTCACTGGTAAAGCGGAACCGGAATGTACGGTGACCATTACCTGGCCGGATGGCACGACCAGCACCACAACTGCAGATGAGGATGGCAACTACAGCCTGGAAGCCCCGACGGTGCAGGGGAGTGGCACCATTACCGCCACGGCTACCGACAAGCGCGGCAATACGGGGCCGGCTACCAGCGTGAACTACACCGACTCAACGGCGCCGGGGGCCCCGACGTTGGCTGCGACAGATCGCAACAGCGACAACAAGCCGGAGGTCAGTGGCAAGGCAGAGCCGGAGAGCACGGTGACCATTACCTGGCCGGATGGCACGACCAGCACCACGACCGCGGACGTGGATGGCAACTACACCCTGGAAGCTCCGACGGTGCAGGGGAGTGGCACCATTACCGCCACGGCTACCGACAAGAGCGGCAACACGGGGCCGGCTAGCAGTGTGAATTACCTCACGAGCTTGATGGGAGTGACGATTACCGGGCTGGTTAACGGCTTCCCTCAGGTGGGCTCTGTACTGACGGCCGTGCCTGACTGCGGCTCGAGCGCGTGCCGTGCAGGACTGACCTGGCAGTGGCAGGTCGAGGAGGGGGTCGGTACTGGACGTTTTGTGGATATCGCTGGGGCGACCAGTGTGACCTATTTACCCGTGCGAGAGGATCAGAAGAAACGGGTGCGCGTCATTGTTGCGGCGCTGTGAGCATCCGGAGTGGCGTTTATCGACGCCATGTAAGTCATTTTTTGTAGCCAAAAGGAAGAGAGCAAGTGATGAGAAAGCAAAAAATCGCGGTATCGATCGCAATGGTAATGTGGGGGGTAGCCAGTGGCGCCAGCGCGCTGACATCGGCTCCAACCGATACTGTGAAGGGGCGACCCCCAACGTTGACTGGAGTGTCATTCAACTATGTCGATGTCAACAACAACGGTCGAGTGGATGTAGGTGACAGCCTCAAAATTGAAGAACAAGGTTTTGATGATCCGGATATGGATGTTCAAGCACCGAGTGAGTACAAGTGGTATCGCGATGGCATTGATATGGGGGTAACCGGTGATAGTTATACCCTGACTTTGGCAGATCTTGGTACCCAAATCACAGCAGGAGTGATTCCGCAAACCGATGCAACCACGACAGACCCTTATCAGGGGAATGAAGTTGCGGCGGCGGGGGGCTCTCCTGATGGCGATGGTTCTGTTGATGTGGTTGATCCCAATGAGGTGGATGCCGTCGAGATCGTCATTGCGGCCACTGACGCTGCGCTTGGTGGCAATCCGATTGTCTCGACCGAACTCAGGGCCAAGGTCACTACCAGTGCCGGTGGGGTTGGGGTTGCGAGTGATTACAACTACACATGGCAAATTGAGGATGGTGCAGGTGGCAACTACATCAACATTCCTGGGGCTGTCAGTGAAACCTACACCCCAAGCAAGGATGATCAGAAGCGCAAGCTGCGGGTTGATGTCACCAAGAAGTAAAGCCATCACCAGCCCCGGCTGGATGGGCATGATATTCGGACCATCGCCCGCAGCAAGAGGTTGATGGTTATCGGATGGATAACGGGTTGTCCTGCCTTGCCAGGGAAGGTGAGGTGGGCACATCAATCAGTAATACAGGGCGCCCGCGGGCGCCCACCATTTTAATCAGCTTGGCCTGTAAAAATGGCGAGGCTGGCTAGTTACAGCAGGTGATGGTGCTGTCGTAAACCGGAGAGTGTTTGAATGAAGGTGATATCTCGTTATTTGTCATATCTGGCACTGTGGCTGGTGCTGGGGCAAACGACAGGAGCAATGGCCGAAAGTGCCAACACCCTGTCGGTGCAGGGGCGTGCGCCAGTGGCATCTGGCGTGACACTGACTGGCCCGGCGGCGCCCTTGGTGGGGGATACCCTGCTGGGAACATATACCTTTAATGACCAGGATACTGATGAGGAACAGGGCAGTGTATTGCGCTGGCTGAATAATAGTGACATCGAACTCGCCAGAGGTGATCGCTATCTTTTGACCGATGCCGAGCGTGGCAAACAGCTTCGCTTTGCGGTCATCCCGGCCACCAATCCGGCGGTGACCGATCCGTCCGAGGGGGTCGAGACAAGCAGTTCGCTCTCTGCGGTGGTGCAGGGGCGGCCAGACCCCGCCAAATCCACCTTCAGTGTCGACAAGTCCACCATAGTGGCGGATGGGGTTGATAACGCAGTTTTGACGCTGACCCTCAAAGACGACAATCAAACACCGGTAATCGGCATCAGTGATCGGGTGGAGCTAGGTTATAGCGGTGTGGATACAGATGTTATCTCCCTGATGGAAAACGACCGGGGCAATGGCATCTATGAGTACATCCTGACGGGGACCAAGTCTGGCGTTGTCACCCTGATGCCACAGCTGGATGGCGCTCCCTTGACCACACTTCCTCCATCACTGCAGGTGACTCTGGCCGCCAACCCTGCCACCGCGAGAGTGGCCCAGCTGGTGACCACCACTGACAATCAGCCTGCGGATAACGTCAGCGCTGACCTGCTGACTGCGACTGTGCATGATATCGAGGGGAACCCCATGCAGGGCGCTAGCGTGATATGGTCGCATGGCAGCACCACGGCAACCTTGGGCGCAGCGACAAGTGTGACCGACAGTAATGGTCTGGCAACAGTGACCCTCATCAACACCCAGGCTGAGACGGTCGCCGTGACGGCAAGGGCTGAAGCCAATTCCGGTGACACGGGCATGACCAGTGATGCCAACTTCGCACTCTACCCGGTGCTCGATAGATTAGCCGTGGGCACCAATAATCAGCCCGCCAATAATAAGGCCTTGAACACAATAGTGGCCAAATTCAAAGACCTTGCTGGGTCGGTTCTGGCAAATGTGCCGATCACTGTGCAGTTCAGTGCTGACAAGGGCACCGCCACGTTCGATAACGAGTCGCCATGGACGACCACTACCAATGACGTTGGTGAGGTGATCGTGTCACTGCGCAGCAGCGTGGTTGAGGATGTGGAGGTGACGCTATATGCGAAAAATAGCGATACCGTGCAAAAAGCGGCAACGGTCAGCTTTACAGAATTGATGATAACAAGATTCCTCAAGCCGGATCCGGCAACCATGAATTGGCTGGATGCCGACAACTACTGCAATAGCATCGGACGCCGTCTACCGACGGTAGCTGAATTGCAGGCATTGTTTGTCGAGATATCTCCTTCTTCTGGTGAGAATTATGCCTTGTGTCATGTTCATGGATGGCCACTGGCTAACAAGTGTGGTGGCTCTTTCGATGACTATTGGACGAGTGAGACGTACGACCCTCTTGCTGTTAGTGCACATGCCGCCGTCTATATGCACACAGGTCTCGTTGGTGGATTCGGTGACACACAGCCTAGCCAGGTAGCGTGCATACGTCGTTGAGGAGGCCTTGTTTCCCGGAACGATACCGATTGAATGGAACTAACCGGGGATAGTGGTGATGTGATCACCATTATCCCCTCAATTTTGCACTGCGGTTATTCACGCCATCACTACTGAACAACAAGGGTGATATCCATATACTACAGCTCGTTGAGCTTGGAATGGTTATAAAACCAACCCCATGCAGAAGTACAAATATGAAAGCTATCAGAGGACGGTTGTCGAGTTTTAATATATGTGGCTCAAAAAATAGAGCCTGAAGAATTAAACTTCACGTTGTAAAAAGATCATTCTTGGAGATTCAATCATTTGTATGGTTATCCATAAAATCGCATTAAATCAATGCGTTATGTTGCCATCATCTGTCTTGGTGAGTGGTTTTTATTATTTTATTAATCATCATCTTTTTGATGGCTCAACTTAAAATCTCAATCTGCCAAATTTGAAACATCATAGACCGGTCAGATTGGGGATGAAATGGAACAGGATAACAGTTGGAACATCGGTGAGGATGATATTGAGTGGTGGAATAGCTACACTCGATTATTTGTACAGGATATTTATAGCAAAGACCCTAAAAAAAGAATGGCTGGTTTCTATTTTAGACCACTCAGTATGGAGGCGGCTTCATTCTATCATTCCTGTGATCACGATTTGCTTTTGATGATCACCTGTGTACAAATGTCACTTCTTGAAGAGTGTTGCAAGGCATATCATCAAGCTGGACGTCGGCCATGTCAGTTATTTTTTAAGGCTGAACCACGAGTATTATCAAAAATATCTAGCCAGCTAATAGCATTGATGGATAGTCTGCGCTCTCAAAAGATAGAGTTGATTCTTGACTTGAATTTACCATATCATAAAAATGATAAGGAGTGGCAAAAGTCACTATTTAAAATAGTCGATAGTGGCCATATGGTTTGTCTGGGAGGGTATAACTGGAAAGATAACGAACCCAGAGATTTCCAGGTGGTTAAAGAACTATTTAAATATGTCAGATTAGGACCGCCTCCGTCTAATTTGGCGGAAGTTAATCACTTTATTGATACCTGCTTCTATGTTAAAGAAAAACTGGCAATGCAACTCATATTAGATAGAGTGCAAAGTCAGACAGATCTGGATATAGCTTGTCGGACACCATTTTTTGCATTGATGGGCGATTATATTTCAACTGCTCATTTAGCAAAAAATCTGGATGATGTCTCCTATAAGGTCATGTTATGAGTGCCATCAAGAATACTACACTTGTTATTGCATTGTGTACATTAACACTCTGTAATATGATTTATCAAGATGTATTCCATACATTGAAAAATGATGGGCATCATCATTCTGAATACAGCATTATCTGGGCACCTAATGCTTATCTGGTATTTTTTCTATGGGCATTTGGTCGCTGCATAGATAAGACAATATCACTAATATCAATTTTCATGACAGTAATAGGGTTCAACTTACTCTATTTTAGTAGCCAAAATTATCCTATGGGAATGGGGTCTTATTGGTCATCATTGATAATGTATGCTGTCAATAACACTGTATTTATCATTGGCTTTCTATTTGTGTTGAATTTTTGGCAATCATCAATATCTTTTCTTTCAAAAGACAATGAAGTGCTATCATTTTTATGGCTCCATTTTGGTGGAGCCTTATGTACTCTTATTGCAAGTGTATCTGTCCTGGTTTTCCCTAGTTCCTCAGAAAAATTGGTATATCAGCTGTTTTCCGCAAACCTAATGGCATTTACCTTTTTTACATCATATCTTTTTTTGTCAGAGCAATTCATTCCTGACAACAAAAACCTGAAGATGATGAACTTTTGTTTATTGGTGTCACTGTCATCAATTGTTTTTTTTATAGTAAATGAGTTTTTTCATACCTTATCAAAGGAAACGTTTGCATTAATCTTGATGGCATCATTTATTTGTCTTTTTATTAAATCCAGACCCTATGTGAGAATTGTTATTGCGGCGTTGGTCTCAGCTTTTTGCGCTGCTGTAAATGTAGCTTTGGATTTATCTCTTTATGATTTTATTTTATTTTACAGTATATGCATTAGTACCAGCATTATCTTGATAATGCGGAAGAAAGAAACACACATTATACATGCGCTGCAGAAAACGGTAGATGAGCTTAGAAAAAGTAAACTAATAGACCCTTTGACTGGCTTGCTTAACAGAGAGGGATTCAGGAGCGTATTAAGTGAAAAATGTAACACCAATGAAGAGTTTCTGGTCGCATATGCAGACCTTGATAAATTTAAAGAAATTAATGATTTTATGGGACACGCTGCCGGTGACCTTGTATTAAAGATATCTTCAGCAAGAATGTCATCAATCTTAGGTATGAATAGCTCTGTCGCACGCCTTGGTGGTGATGAGTTTGCTTTTGTTATTCCTGGTGAGAAAAGTGTAGCCCTGCAGCGTTGTCAGGAACTAATCGAAAAAATAACGCAGCCCATCGCAATAGGAGAGCGCACATTTTCAATTGGTATTTCTATTGGAGTTAGCGCTTATCCTCATCAAGCAGTTACAGTAGAAGAGTTGCTTGATAAAGCGGATATGGCCATGTATGCAGCCAAATGCTCCCATGATCGTGCGCCAGTGTATTTTGAAGAAAAGATGGACTACCGAAAAAATCATGAGACATTTTATTTGCAAAGAACATTTAATATAGAGTTAATGTTGGGGGAATGTTATGCGGTATTCCAGCCGCTACACGATATTGAGCAGGGGAGAATAAAGTCATTTGAAGCATTACTGCGACATCCTAATTTTAGCACGGTTGATATAATTCAGTGGGCTGAAGAATATGGCCATATGAATGCACTGTTTGAACTTATGGTACAATGCGCAGTAAATTTTATTCTAAAGTCAGGTTATCCCGTTACAGTCAACATATCTCCCTCTCAGATCATCTTCAATTGTGGGATAATTAGAAACTTAATGGAAAAGGTGATCATAGAATGTAAATTGCCACGAGGTTCATTAAATTTAGAAGTTACTGAGTCGGTACCAATCGTTGAGCAGGCAGTGTTCATTAATGCGGTTGGCCAAATAAAAGAACTCGGAGTAGAAGTTTACCTTGATGACTTTGGTACTGGCTATGCCTTTTTTTCTACACTAAGTATGGGGGCTTTTGATGCAATCAAGATTGATAGGAATCTAGTGTCTGGCATTAATAACTCACTATCCATGCAGCGCCTTTTGAACTCCATATTAACTTATGCGAACGAAGCGGGTATGTACGTTATCGCTGAGGGTGTTGAAGAAGAAGACGAGCTTTGGGTGTTGAAAAACTTGGGGGTAAAATATGTGCAAGGGTACTATTTCTCAAAACCAATGAAAGAAGAGGCCATGTTAAGCTACATAAAAGATTGGCTCTAAGCCGATAAAGAAGGCGTCAATCGATATAAAATTAAAAGCTATGCTACTTAATATCATTGGCTAGCAAGAATAGCATTACCAAAATCCCAACTTGCCAGCCATATTTACCTTGTAAACACGATACGATGGGTTTCTTAGAAGAACCCAATCGTATTGCCCCGCATGAATTTGCTTCGCCGAGTATATATGAGCATCGGTAAACCTTACATTTAGACCATCATCAAAATCGAATATAGGTTTGGATAGTTCTTTTGAATAAACTACAAAAAAAAACAAATCGTCTTTCTTTTTTGCCAAGATTCCTTTAAAAAGTTTTTTCTCTCCACTAATCTTGTTCCATGCGATTGTTTCTACAATGCCGAATCGACATGTGCTTATATATTTCATCTTTACATCATTTGCCTCTGAGTTATAATTGCACCCCATACCATTGATAACCGGAATAATAATATAAGTATGGAGGACTATGAAACTAGTCAACGCTATGAACTTTAATGTCTTGATCATTGTTGTCATATCCATAAAGATAAAGACCAGATTTCTTTTGTATATTGTCAGATATTGACTTTTGCTTGCTTTTATTTAGCTCAAAAACGCCACATATCTTTGTTTTTTCACTTAACTGATAGCAGTAAAGTTCACCTGAAGAAAAGAAATATATGATACCTAATGACAGGATCGCTACGCAATACAGCGAGAATAGTGTTTTGACAAATATTTTTTTAAAATAACTGGCATGATTTTCTTGCGCTATGATCTTTGCGTTAATTTTGGCCATATCAATAATGGCCTCATCTACTTCATCTGAACTTGATTCGGTTGTTTTATTCTCTGTATTTATCTCATTTTTATTTTTTGACGAGTCACAAGGAGGTTGCAGAGCAATCATGCTAGATTGGATCTTGTCTGCTGCGCCATGAAGTATATAACCTCTCCGGTGAACGGTTTCTATCTTAAAAGCCCCGTCAGTTTCTTGTAGTACTTTTCTGATGTTTTTTATAGCAACTGCCAATGAATTGGGAGAGACGAACTTGTTAGGCCACCCTTCTTCAATCAGTTCCTCTTTACTGGAAAACTGATTTAATTTTTTTAGTAAAGCGGTAAAAATCAGTGTCTCGCTTTTGCTTAATCGAGCAATCACTTCTGAGTTCCATGTGACGTCACCTGAGACGGGGTTGTAGTCCAGCATGCAAAACCACCAATGATTAAATTTTACGTTATAAACAAGGCTCTCATCCAGTGAAAGCTAATCCTTAGACCTCTATCTACGATAGCCTTACTTTTAGTGATTCTATAAGTAACATTACTATAGTTGCAATACTCTTATTCAAGCACCCTGTATATTATTCGTTCTCAATAGTGAGACATCGCTCATCATAGTTTCAGTATTAATTAGTTTATCTAATCCATTAATTATAAAAATTTTAAGTGAGGTGTCTCACTATAAACCTTGACACAAATCTTAACCGTTTATTTGTTGCGTAGTTTTACAACAGATGGAGATGTTTATAAAGAAAAATAAGCAGGATGTGAGAAGTTGCTTTGATTGTCATCTGAATATTTATTGTTGTGGTAAATTTCTTGGTGTTATATTAACTTGTTAGTGGTTGTTGATAATGCTGTTAAATATATGCCAGCTTGACAATAAATATTAAATCATGTCTAGTTTAAATCTGGCTTGATACGTTATGGTAAATAAAGCTATCAAGTGACTGGTAGACATATCTAATGTCGGTTCCTGAGATAATCAGAGGCGGTAACGTAAAAATACAGTTATCAAAGCTGGTGACAACTCTCTGCGATGATCTGGCAAATAGCTACATAGCTATCGGATAATAGATAGATCTAAATTAACTCCCTATTAAATCATATCTTTTCATGTAAATTTGCGTCGAATCAGCATTATATTTAACCAGCATTGTATTCTTTATGTCATGTGAGGATACTCATGAACTCTTTTTATATATCAGTGATATAAGATTAATTAAGTCGTTATTTCATGGTTTTGAGTATTGAATAATACAGGAGATGGCCTTTGAAAAGGTTGCCTGTTACTGAGCATTCGGAGTGATGAATGAACAATGAAATTACTATGACAGATGAGATGATGTTGGTGTAACTAATTGAAAAGAAAGGATTTTTTATTTTTATAAATTTATTATTTTAGCATCACTACATTTTGATTAAAACATAGGATTATTGCTGCTTAGTTATCAGGCATATGTGAATCTGTATTGGTCGAGGTGAAATGATATGTATATAAAAATGGTAAATAGAGATAAGGGAGTTACCTTTGATCTTCAAAATGGTATTGTCGAATACAAAGCATTGGGGGGATTGTTGGTACAGTCTAGGCTGGGTAAAAAAGACAGGGATGTATTGATTTATTTGATAAATAACGTAGGGCGATTGATCTCAAAAGATGAAATTTTACATAGTGTATGGACTAATCGTATTGTCTGCGACAATACCGTTTCGGTTTCATTGTCAAATATTAGAAAGTTCTTGAGGAAAGCAGATGAAGATTGCTCATGCCTGACAAATGTCTCTGGGTCTGGTTATATATTCAATCCAGCCAAATCGGGATTTAGATTAGAAAAACAACTGAAAGTAAATGAGTTTGCTGTTTGATTATTGATATTTATTGTCGGTGCTGGTTATTAATTATATTGGTGAGGCCATTGCTGTAAGGGTTACTGTTAGTATGAAATAGTCGTGGCAAGCTACAGTAGCCCAACGCCATTTCACGAAAAATACTGAAGCATGATAAAGTTCAGGTATGAATACGCTGTCAAGCCTTATTTTAACTATCTTGCCAATCAGGAATTATATTTTTCGGTTTGTGGAGCGTGGAATATTATTGTTTTTATCTATGGATAACTGCAGAAAATTAATGCCTGGTTGTACAGCTCAAAGATGTGATATCAACATGCACGATCTCTATTTGTTCTCGCTGGTCACCAAGACAGAAAACCAGATTGATGAAGACAGCATAACCTCTCGCCTGCTTTTCATATCTGAAACCTCTTCAGCCATCCGAAGCACCGCGCGACTGCATTTAGCTGCAATAACGAGCTTTGTTTAACACCAGTGTGCGGAACCTTATGGTGTCGCGACTGCTCGCACATGCTGTGCGATGACCGCTTTTATCCTTCTACGCCGGTTGGGTGTATCCCGGCAATCCCATCGAGCAGCAGGTCTTGTTCGCGTGAAAGAGGCCCGGTTGAGCGGTAGTAGGGATACAAGGGCTCTATAAGCCTCTTTGCACTGCTTTTTGCAAAACCGTGATGAGGTAAACCATGGGATTAATGACTAGATTTATCAGTAGCAAGGAGTAAAACGACACCCTTGCATCATCACAAAACAGCATGGGACAGGGATCATGAACAGAGCGCAGGAAGCCGGTTCGTGCTCGCTTCAGGTGGATCTCAGACAGGTCGTTTATGCCTTGTCTGCGTCACTGGATCTGGTAGGAATTGGCGATGTGGCCCATGGTAAACGGGTCGGGATCATGGCGGCCGAGTGTGGTCGGGTATTGGGGCTGGATACAGCTGAATGTTGTTTGTTGTTTGAGCTCGGCGTGCTGCACGATATTGGTGTCTCCTCGACCATCACCCATCACCATCTGGTTAGTGAGTTCGATTGGGAGTCCTCCCAGCGTCACTGCGAGGTAGGATATCAGCTGCTCAAGGATTTCCGCTTGCTGGCCCCGTTGGCACTGCCTATCCGTTATCATCATACCCACTGGCATCTCTTGCGCGAGATGGCCGATGTGGACCCCCAGGTTGCTCGTCAGGCCAACCTTATCTTTCTGGTGGATCGTTGCGATGCGCTGGCTGCCCCATTCTATGGCGATGGCTCATTGTTAATGCATACACACGAGATCCGTGCTCGCCTGCAGGATTGCCGTGACGAATTCTTTGCCACCGATCTGTTGGATGGTTTTCTCCAAGCCTCCCGCTCGGAGGCGTTCTGGTTGCAACTGGAGGCGCGAGCCATCAATGATTACATGCACGAGATGCTGAGGCAGCGGGAGTCCTGCATCACCGATAATGGTGAGCTAAAAGCGTTGGCCAGGATCTTCTCGGGTATCGTTGATGCCAAAAGTCCATTCACTATGACGCACTCCCTCGGAGTGAGCCGTCTTTCGCGTGCCCTGGCCGAGCGGCTGGGGGTTAGTAGTGTCCATTGTGACATGCTCGAAATTGCAGGGCTGTTGCATGATCTCGGCAAGTTGAGGGTTCCTGATGAAATATTGGACAAACCTGCCGGCTTGACGCCGGAGGAGCGGGCAATCATCAATACCCACAGTTTCGAAACCTACCAGATCCTGCGTCATATCGAAGGGTTTGAGGAGATAGCCTGCTGGGCGGCCTATCACCATGAGGAGCCTGACGGGGAGGGCTATCCGTTCCATCTGCCGGCATCCGCCATGGCGCTCGAAGCGCGCATCCTGCGGGTGGCCGATATTTTCCAGGCCATGGTGCAGGACAGACCTTATCGACGTGGGCTGCCTGCTCGTGATGCTCTGGCTTTTATGCATCAACTGGCGGCTCAGGGTCGGGTAGATCCTGTCGTGGTGGCGACGTTGGCGGATTATCTGCCACAGATGATGGCTGCGGCCATGCCGGCCAATGAAAACAGATATGCAATCGGTTGATGGGGGAGGAGAGGCTGACCCATCCGGCAGTGAGCCAGCTATGCTTGGAGCAAGCCGTGCGTGGTGCCGGTACTGACGCGCAAGACGCCAGCCTGATTGGACTATGGATAGGGGAATTGATATGGAATCGCTAAAAGCCAGGGATTATATGCAGAGCAGACCTATAACCTTCACTGCAGACATGATGGTGCAGGCTGCGGTCGAGAAATTTTTGAACAGTCATCAGTTGGGAGGGCCAGTGGTGGATGGGCAGGGACACTTGATCGGCTGGATCTCCGAGCAGGATTGCATTGCAGTGATGCTCAAGGAAGCTTATCACTGTGAGCAGGTCGCTCAGGTCAAGGATGTGATGCGCAAGGAGGTACTGACTGTTGAGCCAGATACCAGCATCCTCACCCTGGCGGAGATGATGATGGGACAGAAACCCAAGATCTATCCGGTGGTGGAGGAGGGCAGGCTGCTCGGGGTAATCAATCGCCATAATGTGATGCAGGCTATCCATGCCCAGTTGACCACCTGTTTTGTACACAATCACGGCTAAGGGCTGACCGGATGCAACATGCAACAGAAGCAGGCCAATGGCCTGCTTCATTGTTTTGGGAGATGGTGCGTTCACCCATCCGTAGCCTGGTATGGAGGCTAATTTGCCTCTCCAGTGTCTCATGTTAAGGCTTGCACCTGCTGTCTGTGCTCTTTAGGATCTCCCCCAGCTATCGATATGGCCCCCTTGTCGGGCACTCTTTTAAGGAATTCGTACCTTGTCTCTCTCTATCGAGGCGCTGCGCCGCCGTCTCTCTGCCTGCATGAACCTCGACGCCCGCCGTCTCTCCAGCCGTCTGCACGGTGCCAAGAAGTTGCCCGAGGGCAAACAGGCTGCGGTACTCGAGACCATTGCCGCCGATCTGGATGCGGCGCAGGCGCGTTACCAGTCCCGTTTGGCGGGCGTACCCAAGGTCACCTATCCGGACAACTTGCCGGTCAGTCAGAAGCAGGCGGAGATCGCCAAAGCCATTGAAGAGCATCAAGTGGTGATCATCGCCGGCGAAACCGGCTCGGGCAAAACCACCCAGATCCCCAAGATCTGTCTGGCGCTGGGGCGCGGGGTGAAGGGCTTCATCGGCCACACCCAGCCGCGTCGTCTGGCGGCCCGCACTGTGGCGGCCCGTATTGCCGAGGAGATGGAGTCCGAACTCGGTCACTACGTGGGTTACAAGGTGCGCTTTACCGATCAGGTTAGCGAGCAGACCCATATCAAGCTGATGACCGACGGTATCCTGCTGGCCGAGATCCAGAACGACCGGATGCTCACCCAGTACGACACCATCATCATCGATGAGGCCCACGAGCGCAGCCTCAATATCGACTTCATCCTGGGCTATCTCAAGCAACTGCTGCCCAAGCGCCCGGATCTCAAGGTGATCATCACCTCGGCCACTATCGACCCGCAACGCTTCTCCCGCCATTTCAACAAGGCGCCGGTGATAGAGGTCTCTGGCCGCACCTATCCGGTAGAGGTGCGCTACCGCCCGCTCACCAGTGATAAAAGTGAAGGGCTGGAAGAGCGCGATGAGCTGCAGGGGATTTTCGATGCGGTGGAAGAGCTGGCTAGAGAAGGTTTAGGAGACATCCTCATCTTCATGAACGGTGAGCGGGAGATCCGCGATACCGCCGATGCCTTGCGCAAGCTCAACCTGCGCGATACTGAGGTGCTGCCGCTCTACGCCCGCCTCTCCAACGCAGAGCAGAACAAGGTGTTCCAGCAACACGCCGGACGGCGGATCGTGCTGGCTACCAACGTGGCGGAGACCTCGTTGACGGTGCCAGGCATTCGTTACGTCATTGACCCGGGCACTGCCCGTATCAGTCGCTACTCCTGGCGCACCAAGGTGCAGCGCCTGCCCATCGAGCCGGTTTCCCAGGCCAGTGCCAACCAGCGTAAGGGTCGTTGCGGTCGGGTGGCGGACGGTATCTGTATCCGTCTCTACTCCGAGGAGGATTTCAACGGCCGTCCGGCCTTTACCGACCCCGAGATCCTGCGCACTAACCTGGCCTCCGTCATCCTGCAGATGCTGGCGCTCGGCCTTGGCAATATGGAGGCCTTCCCCTTCGTCGAGCCGCCGGAGTCACGCCATATCAAGGACGGCCTGACCCTATTGAAAGAGCTGGAGGCGGTGCGCGAGCTGCCCGCCACCGGCGATCGTGAAGCCAAACTGCAGCTGACCGATATCGGTCGCCAGCTCTCGCGCATCCCCCTTGATCCGCGTTTGGCGAAGATGGTGATCAGCGCGGCGCAGACCGGCTGCCTGAGCGAGGTGATGGTGATCACGGCCGCTCTCAGCATTCAGGATCCTCGCGAGCGGCCCATGGAGAAGAAGCAGGCCGCCGACGAGCAGCACAGACGCTTTGAGGACAAGGAGTCCGACTTCCTCGCCTTCGTCAATCTGTGGAATTACCTGAAAGAGCAGCAGGATGCCCTTGGCAGCAATCCGTTCCGCCGCATGTGCCAGAAGGAGTTTCTCTCCTACCTGCGGGTGCGCGAATGGCAGGACATCCACTTCCAGCTGCGTCAGACGGTCAAGGAGCTTGGTTTTAAAGCCAACCATGAACCGGCGGATTTCAAGACGGTGCACTGCGCCCTGCTGACCGGCCTCTTGAGCCATATCGGCAACAAGGATCTGGAAAAGCCCGAATTCCTCGGCGCCCGCAACGGCCGTTTCCACCTGTTCCCGGCCTCGGGTCTGTTCAAGAAGCCGCCCAAGTGGGTGATGGCTGCAGAATTGGTGGAGACCTCGCGCCTCTACGCTCGCATCAACGCCAAGATTGAACCCGAGTGGGTGGAGCCGCTGGCAGGTCACCTCATCAAGCTGCACCACAGCGACCCCCACTGGTCGAAGAAAAATGGCGCCGTGATGGCCAAGGAGAAGGTGACGCTTTATGGCCTGACCCTGGTCAACGAGCGCACTATTAACTTCAGCCGTATCGACCCGGCGCTGTGCCGTGAGCTGTTTATCCGCCGCGCCCTGGTGGAGGGGGATTTCGAGACCCGTCACCGCTTCTTCAGCGACAACCGCAAGCTCTTGGCCGAGGTGGAGGCGCTGGAGCACAAGTCCCGTCGGCGCGACATCCTGGTGGATGACGAGGATCTGTTCCGCTTCTACGATGCCCGCTTGCCAGAGGAGGTGATCTCTGCTCGCCATTTCGACAAGTGGTGGAAAGAGGTGCAAAAGCAGGACGCCGAGCTGCTCAACTTCGAGAAAGAGATGTTGATGAAGGGGGATGCGGCCCACATCAGCGATCTCGACTACCCCAACTTCTGGCAGCAGGGGCGCCTCAAGCTCAAGTTGACCTATCAGTTCGAGCCGGGGGAGGCGGCAGATGGTGTGACCCTGCATATTCCGCTGCCGCTCCTGAATCAGGTAGAGGTAAAGGGGTTCGAGTGGCTGATCCCCGGGCTGCGCCACGAGCTGTTGGTGGCCCTCATCAAGTCGATGCCAAAGCCGATGCGCAAGAACTTCGTGCCGGCGCCCAACTATGCCGATGCACTGCTCGCCAGTATCAACCCCGAGCAGGGGCCGCTCTTGGACGAGATGGAGCGCCAGCTGCGCCGAATGACTGGTGTGACCGTGCCCCGTGAATCCTGGGACTGGGCTGCGGTGCCCGATCACCTGAAACTCACCTTCCGGGTGGTGGACGATAAACACAAGAAGGTGGCGGAAGGGAAAGATCTGGAGGCCTTAAAGGAGTCGCTGCGCGGCAAGGTGCAGGAGACCCTGTCACAAGTGGCGGACGATGACATCGAGCAGTCCGGCCTCACTCTGTGGAGCTTTGGTGAATTGCCTCAGGAGTACAGCCAGAAGCGCGGTGGCTTCGAGGTGAAAGCCTATCCGGCGTTGGTAGACGAGAAGGATTCGGTCGCCATCCAGCTGGTGGAGAGTCCGGTGGTGCAGCAGCAGCTGATGTGGGCGGGCCAGCGCCGGCTGGTGCTGCTCAACGTGCCATCTCCCATCAAGTATCTGCAGGAGAAGCTGCCCAACAAGGCCAAGCTCGGGCTCTATTTCAACCCGTTTGGCAAGGTGGCGGAGCTGATTGATGACTGTATCGCCTGTGGCTGCGACAAGCTGATCGAACAGCATGGCGGGCTGGCTTGGGACGAGGCCGGTTTCGAGGCGCTCAAGGAGTTTGTCCGCGCCGAGCTCAACGATGCGGTAGTGGAGGTGGCCAAGCAGGTGGAAGCCGTGCTGACGCTCTCCCATGAGATCAAGAAGCGGCTCAAGGGGAAGATGCAGCTCGACACCGCTTTTGCCATGTCGGATATCCAGCAGCAGCTCGGCAACCTTATCCACAAAGGCTTTGTCACCGAGACCGGCTGGCAGCGGTTGCCTGATTTGCTGCGTTACCTGCGGGCCATCGAGCGACGTCTGGAGAAGCTGGCCATCGATTCCAACCGGGATCGGGTCTACATGCTCAAGGTGCACAGTGTGGAGTCGGAGTACAAGGCGCTGCTGGCCAAGATCCCCAAATCCCAGCTGGTGCCCACCGAGGTGGCCAATATCCGCTGGATGATCGAGGAGCTGCGGGTGTCGTTCTTCGCCCAGAATCTGGGCACCCCTTATCCGGTCTCCGATAAACGGGTGCTTAACGCCATCGCTCAGTGCTAAGCTGCTATCTAACTGTTTTAACAGCATGATAGCGCGTGATAAGAAGGGGTTGCCGGTCAGGTAGCCCCTTCAAACCGCAAGTCAGGGAGGCAAGGATGCTGGGGGTCTGGTTGAGTGTGGCGCAGGTGGTGATCAGCGGTTATCAACCCATTGCGGAACAAACCTGGGTGCAGTTGAACCCGGAATATTACCCGCTGGCGCGCACGCCACCAGCGATGTTTGTGGCCTGGCGTGGCAATCAGTTTCCGCCGCTGGCCCAAAAGCAGAAGCATGGTCGCTGGCAGATCCTCTTTCCCGCTCGGCTGGTCCCCCCTTTCGATCTGTTCGAGGGGGAGGCGCAGCTCTCCAAAACCTATCTGGCAAGACTGCGGCGCATCGACGAGATGGCTTACGGGGTCGCCCCCGGCCAGGTCGCTGCAACCGTGCAGCATGGCAGTGTTTCACCTTTTGAGCCATCGCAACCCATAGCGCCCTTTATCGCCGAGTTCAACGTTCCTCGTGCCATGCCGGTTCAGTTGGCGGTCGCCCCCCGCTACGAAGCAGAGCCATTGCTGGCGTTGCTTGGTGCCGCAGTTGGCGAGAGGGGGAGTCGCAGTGATGGTCTGCTGGCGGCCAGCGTGTCATCTGATAGCACCACACTGACACTCTCTGCGCCGGCGGTTGGCGAGGGGCGCTCAGTGTGCCATCGGGTCGCGGCGGGTGAGACGCTGTGGCGCATCGCCAATCAGCTATCCAGCAGGGTGGGGGCAGATACTTACAGCTATCTGCTGGCCTTGGCCGCAGAAAACAGGGCGGGCCTCGGTAACAGTATCCGGGTCAAAACCGGGGAGGGGCTCTACTGTCCTCGCGCCGAGACGCTTGCGCAGTTTGATGCGTTGAGTCCGGCCCAGCGGCAACAGCAATTTGCTCGTCTTGAGCAGGGGCGTTAAAGCGCGGGATGAGCCTTGTATCCGCTATTGGCCCATGGTAGTATTCGCGCTCGTTTTGCGAGGTGCTGACCGGTCGCAGTTTGCACCATACATTCCTTTAAAAGAGATACATACTATGTCTTTCGTATTCCAAGCTGAAGTCCGTTCTGACCTGGGGAAAGGTGCGAGCCGCCGCCTGCGTCAAGCTGACCAAGTTCCTGCCATCGTTTACGGTGCAGGCAAAGAAGCCCAGTCCATCACTGTTGACCACAAGAAATTCATCCTGGCCCAAGAAAAGCCGGAATTCTATGAGTCCGTACTGACTCTGGTTATCAACGGCGAAGAAGTTAACGTGAAAGTGAAAGCTATCCAGCGTCACCCGGTACGTTACAAGCTGGTTCACCTGGACTTCGTTCGCGTTTAATCACGAACCGTCAGGTAGCAGAAAAGCCACTCTCAGGAGTGGCTTTTTGTTATCTGAAGCATGAGAAGGGGATCTCACGGCCCCCTTCTTTAACGACCCAGTTGCTGCAATGCCTGTTGACAGCGCCGCTCCGCGGCATCCAGCTCCAGCAGCACCATCCTGATATCTTCCATCTGCTGCTGCAGCGTCTCCCGCTTCTCGGTAACCAGCCCGAGCATGGTTTGCAGCTGGGTGCGGCTGCTCTTGTCGGCATCATAAAGATCAAACAACTCCCGGATCTCGGCCAGACTGAAACCGAGCCGCTTACCACGCAGGGTCAACTTGAGACGAACCCGATCCTGCTTGCTGTAGATGCGGGTCTGCCCTTCTCTGGCGGGATTGAGTAACCCTTGATCCTCATAGAAACGGATGCTACGCGTCGTAATATCAAATTCCCGAGCCAGTTCACTGATGCTGTAGCTCCGGGCTTCATCCTTGTTTTTGTTCATATAAACTTCTTGGCGAGCTAAATCCTGCTGGCACCTTACCTAAACGTAAACTGCACTGCAACTCTTGTTCCCATGGCATAGAAAACCTATGTTATGACCAGGTAACTAAAAGAGGCGGGCAAATGGATATTGCAATTGTGGCGGCAAAACGTACGCCAATGGGGGCGTTTCAAGGGGCACTGGCAGAGGTGGCGGCCCCGGAGCTGGGGGCCTGTGCCATTGCCGCTGCGTTGGTACAGGGCGGGCTTGTTCCCGAGCAGATCGATGAAGTGTTTATGGGCAATGTGCTCTCGGCAGGTGTGGGACAAGCGCCGGCAAGGCAGGCGATGTTAAAAGCGGGATTGCCAGAGAGTGTGCCTGCTACCACGGTCAACAAGGTGTGTGGCTCCGGCATGAAGGCGGTGATGCTGGCGGCAGATTCCCTTCGTCTGGGCGATAACAAGGTTGTGGTGGCTGGGGGGATGGAGAGCATGAGCAGGGCCCCCTATCTGCTGGATAATGCCCGCAATGGTTTTCGGATGGGCCATCAACAGCTGTTTGATCACCTTTTCCTCGACGGATTGCAGGATGCCTATGATGGCCAGTTGATGGGAATACACGCCCAGCGCAGCGCCGATCATGCCAGTTTGACCCGCATTGCCATGGATGAGTTTGCCCTTGCGTCGTTGCAGCGTGCCCGCGCTGCGCAGCAAGCCGGCGCGTTTGCATCCGAGCTGGCAAGTGTCTATCGCGGTGATCGCTTGTTGCTGGCCGAAGACGAACAACCGGGCAAAGGGAGGCCGGAGAAGATCCCGACCCTGAAGCCTGCATTTGGTAAAGATGGCACCATTACGGCGGCCAATTCGAGCTCCATCTCGGACGGCGCGGCGGCGCTGATATTGATGGATGGTGCCACTGCGCAAGCTTGGCAGGTACCTGTACTGGCGCGGATCGTCGGTTATCAGAGCCATGCGGCATTGCCGGCCGAGTTCACTTCCGCTCCCGTTGGCGCAATATCCAGACTGCTGGCTCGTCTCGACTGGTCAGTGGATGAGGTTGACCTGTTCGAAGTCAACGAAGCCTTTGCCATGGTCACCATGCTGGCCATGAGCGGGTGCGGGATCCCCCATCACAAGGTGAATGTTCATGGTGGCGCCTGCGCATTGGGTCACCCGCTTGGCGCGAGTGGAGCACGTATTCTGGTGACGCTGATCTCGGCATTGAGGTTGCGGAGAGGGAGACGAGGCATTGCGTCTCTTTGTATCGGTGGCGGAGAGGCGACCGCTATTGCGGTAGAGATCCCTTAATCGCCGGTATCCATCGCTTGCAGTTGCTCGTTCACCCAGGTCGTTGCCGCGAGATAAAGGTGGCTTACCTTATCTTCATTCAACCCCAGGCGGGCTGTTCGGGCCGTGACTTTGGGCCAGTTGGCATTCTCGTAGTCTTCACAAAATGCGAGATAGAAACCGAGAGTGCCTTTGCGCTCGAGCAGCGCCAGCCGGATATCCTCGATCAGGGGGATAGTCCCCAGCAGCTTGTCCATCGGCTGCTCCATAAGCACATCCAGTAGCGAAAAGAGACCGGTGATAAACGCTTGCTGAGCCTGCAGGGTCGGCGCATGGGTATGCGCCAGCAACTCGCAGAAACGGGCACGGATCATCGACATCTGGTAGAGCTCGGCACTTTTCCCCTTGCCTGCACTGGTCGCAGCCACCAGTGAAACAAAACGCTTTAGCTGGGTATTGCCCAAGTATATCGCAGCCTGGCGAAACGAGGAGATGGGGTTGGCATGGCCTTTGAGATGATTGACATAGCGCAGCAACTTGAGTGACAGAGAGATATCCTGGCTGAGCAGTTGCTCGATCTTGTTGATATCGGGTTCTGTCTCGTTGACCACATTGAGCAACTGCATGACCACGACCTGGGCGGGCTCCATAGTGGCTTGTTTGACCATCTCGGGGCGGCTGAAGAAAAAGCCCTGAAACAGCTGGATCCCCAGCTTTTTGGCTCGTTCGAACTCAGCCTTGTCCTCAACTTTTTCTGCCAGATAGGTGAGTCCCAGCGCCTGATGGCGCTTGATGAACACCCTGATCTGCAACAGGGGCGTGTCACGCAGATCAAACTTGATGATGTGGATAAACGGGAGGAAGCGCTCCCAATCCGGCGACATGGTGAAGTCATCGAGTGCCAGCTGATAGCCCAGTTTGTGCAACTGCTTCACCTTTTCCAGCAGGGCATCATCCGGAGGGGCATCCTCCAGAATTTCGATCACCACCTTTTCGGGTGGCAGGCACTCGGCCAGTCCTTCCAGTAACAGTGAGTGGGGAAAATTGATAAAGCAGGGGCGGCCACCCAACAGCTGATCGATATTCTGTTGCAGAAACTGCTCGACCACCAACCGGGAGGTGGCTTGTTGTGAGGAGATGCTCGGGAAGACATTATTCAGGCTATCGCGAAAGAGCAGCTCATAGGCATGGGTATTGAGGTCTCTGTCGAGGATCGGCTGTCTGGCTACGTAGGAATACATGCCTTGCTCCAGTATGGGTACTGGGTTGATTTTATGGTGTTGCAGAACACTATGCCAGTTTTGACCCTGTTCGGTAAGGCAATAATTGGCATAGTGTTTTTCTGCAGGGAGGGAACTTAGAAGAGATAACTCATTTGGGCGCCAGCCAGCCAGGCATCTCCCTCGGAGGTGCCCTGGAAGGTGGAGGTGCTCTGCGGGTTGCCCGGTTGCAACTCCATTTTTTCAGTAACATCAACCTTCTTGCCATCGATCAGGGTTAACCCCAGATCCATGGTCAGGTTGGGGGTGAACTGATAACCCATCCCCAGGCTGTACCAGATCCGGTCGGCATCAGGAATGGAG
This sequence comes from Aeromonas sp. 603757, assembly GCF_049171255.1. Lineage (NCBI taxonomy): Bacteria > Pseudomonadati > Pseudomonadota > Gammaproteobacteria > Aeromonadales > Aeromonadaceae > Aeromonas > Aeromonas sp. 603757. The sequence goes on from NZ_JAAKOE010000017.1 coordinate 37,256, forward strand.
ATAGTACGGCGATCCGCTGGTACCGGGCTCGCATCGTAAGCAACTCCCGAGCGCAGCTGCCACTGGGGAGTCAGTTGATAGGTCATCCCGATCGCATAGCGCCAGCTATCTTCCCAGTGTTCATCCTTGATATGCATGTTGGGCAGTGTATCCAGATCGGCTTCCAGCTGGACAAATTTGCTCCAGTTGGTCCAGTTCAGGCTGCCATGGATCGCCAGTTTTTCGGTCAGCTGGTGAAATGCAGCAAGCTCTGCCGTTGCGGGTAGCGGAAGATCCAGAGAACCTGTGTCTTTTAGCTCCTTGCCGTTGGGCAGGCCAAGAATGGCATCACCCGAGAGTGTCAAATTGACATCGTGGCGGTATGAGAGCCCAATCCGGGTTTGCTCCGACAACTCCAGCAAGGTGCCGACATTCCAGCCCCATGCCCAGCCATCCCCTTGCAGATGTTTTGCTATCAGATTGCGAGAGGGGAAGGTGCCACCGACTTCGCCCTCGCCCTGAATAGCAGAGATCCCTGCGCCAATTGACCACATCTCATTGATGCGATAGGCAAGAGAGGTTCCCAAATCCATGGTCTTGATATCGGAAACATTGCCAAAGTGGCCGGCACTGTAGTTATCCGGCATCTTGATGCCAAGACCATAGTAAGAGGTGGCCGAGAAGCCGAGGCGCCACTGCTCATTCAGCGGGATGATGAGATAGGCGTTGGGCACCCAGGCCGAGGCCGCGATATCGTGTGCACTCGCATCGGAGGTGACGATGCCGGCTTGCGTCGGCAAACGTGTGTGGCCTTCGATATTGACGTCAGGGCTGACATAGATAGCTCCGCCAGACAGCGCCATCTGATCGAAACGGGTCATGGCTGCGGCATTGCGGGAGAGTACGCTGGCGTTATCCGCAATGGCGGCTTCACCGGCAAAAGCGCGTCCCAGGCCCGTGGCGGATTGTTCAGCCAGCTGGAACCCGGCGGCATGGGTTTGACCCGCGATCACCAGCAGGGCGATGGCGGACGGTTTGATGATGGAATGCATGGGAAAATCCTTGCTGTTACCCGAGGTTTCAATAGGTCATATGGATGGAGGCAGGATTTTATATGGTATGACCAGTAAGGCAACGCTCATGGTGGTTATCCGGAGAAAACAAGATTTAATGCTGGGATGATGTAGTCTAATAGCTTGATTGAAAAAGAAAAATAAACACGTGTGTGCTACAGCTGTGCGCTGAAACTGTTTTTTCGGATAAAAAAAGAGCGCCTGTCGGCGCTCTTTTCGGTGGCGTTCTAATCAGAACTTCATATTGAACTGGGCAGAGGCCAGGAAGGCATTGCCGTGGGAGGAGCCTTTCCAACGCAGAGGGTCTGAGTGGTTACGCAGACCTTCGTTGACATCAACCTCTTTACCGTCCAGATAGGCCATACCAAAGTCAATGCTCATATCAGTATTGATATGGTAGGTCGCGCCAGCGCTATACCAGACACGGTCAGAATCCGGGATGCTCAGGCTGCGGTATTCGGGCTCGATTGGGCTGTTGTCATAAGCAAAGCCAATACGCGCTTCCCAAGCCGGGTTGATATACCAGGTACCGCCGATTGAGTAACGAGTAGAGTCTTTAAACTTCTCATCCTTTTGCAGACATACGCCGCCAGCGCATTGGCCGCTGGTTGCTTTCAGCTCCTGGAAGGCACTCCAGTCAGTCCAGTTGACAGAGTAGTGAACGGCGAATTGCTGATTCAAACGGTGATAACCGGCAAACTCGGCCTGAGCAGGGAGATCCAGTTTCAGATTGCCATCAACAGTGCGGTTCCCTGAAGTGAGCCCCTGGAAGTCACCATCAAAGCTCATATCGACCTGTGAACGGTAGGTCAGAGCAAAGCGATGGTTCTCATTGACTTCGTACAGAGTGCCAACGTTCCAGCCAAAGCCCCAGGTATCGCCTTTCAGGTGAGCCAAGCGAGTATCTGTTGCCAGCGGGCCACCCTGGCTCGGTGGGTTCAGCGGACCCAGCAGACCAGCATAGCGGTTGAGTTCGGCAGCACCGTAAACGGCGTTGATACCGGCACCCACACTGAAGTGCTCATTGATGCGATAGGCGATGTTCGGGTTGATATTGAGAGTCATCAGTTCAGTATCACCGGCACCGGCACCAGCCGGGAAGGTTTTGGAGTACTCGGTAGATAGCCCGTAATTTGAGAAGAGGCCGATACCCCAAGCCCACTGGTCATTCAGCGGCTGAATAAAATAAGCGGCAGGAACGAATGCTGACGGAGCAATACCTGATTCGCTGGCAGGAACTGTACCCAGAGGCGTAGCAACGCTGCCATTCACATCGACATCCGGCTTGATGTAGGTGCCGGAGACAGAAACCGCCATCTTGTCGAAGGTGGTCATGGCAGCCGGGTTACGGGCCAGCACGGAGGCGTTGTCGGCGATAGCCGCTTCACCGGCATAGGCGCGACCCAGACCGGAGGCCGAGTGCTCGTTCAACTGGAATGCCGCGGCATGGACTTGACCGGTGGCCAGCGCGATGGTGGCGGCAATCAGGCTCTTCTTGAAAATAGTTGTCGTCATGGTGTTCTCTCTTGTAGGCAGATTTTTTTGCCGATATTGGCTGCACGTTCAATGCAAACCTCGACAAAATCCGTTTTTATTTCAGCTTCTTCCCAATCAATTCTGGCGTGATTCTATGGATCTGGTAGGAGGTAAGAAATCAGACCAGTGACAGCAGAATACATAAAAGTGATCGACGTGTTAATCATTTGTTTTAACTTGCTGTTTAATTCATCATTTTCAGGGTCTAAAGGCGGAATATTGACCTGGATTGCCGATCTCCGTCACAAAAATAATTTTGTCAATTTTTCGAAATCTTGAGGCAAATGAGTGACAAAGGGGAGTAAACAGGGAGGGAACAGGCAGCGTCTCGTGACCGCCGCCTGCTATTGAGGATGGCTCTGAGGTTGTTAACCAGCGATGTTAAATGTCCCACTGCAGACGTGACTGCAGGGCGTTGGCAACAGGGGCAAGTGGCTCTTTCATCTCGCCAATCAGTACCATATTGGCGCCTTTGAGCTGGACTATCTCCCCTTTGAGGGTGCCATCATCAAAGGTGTCCTGTTGCAGGGTTAATGGCACATGTTTGGGCACTAAAAAGAGAGTGACTGGCCCCATCTTTCCCTGGATCACCATGTGCAAGGCCGGTCCCTGATAAAACGAGCAGTGATTGACATAGGTCACCTTAAGCCCATCCATCCCGCTTAAGGTGGCGCCATACTTCTCCATCTTGGCATTGATGCTATGCAGATTGACCTGCTCATCGACACCTTCAATAAAGGGTTCTTCACCATAGACATGAGCCATCGCCACCTGTGCGAGGGAGAGGGCCGCAGGAGCCGTTTCTGGCAGCGTGATCCAGCGGGTGCTCATTCCCAGCAGGAAGGCGACCGATGCAGCCAGGGCGATCTGGCGCCAGGATGTCGATGTCCGGATCTTGACCGGTGCCGTGCCAAGGGGGCGGGATGGCGGCATATCATCTGGCGCGTCACTGTCTTGCAGCATGGCTTGCCTGAGCAGGATCCGCTCGGCCAGTCCGGCGGGAACCTCTACCTGCATGGTGCGCTTGAGGCTTCTGTCGAACTGCTTCATCTCGTCGAGGTAGTTCCGATTGGCCTGGCTTGCTTGAGCAGTTTTGAGAAAGTCCGGTTGTTGATCGTTGGGCTGGATCATGGCGTTGCGGCGAAATTCGAGTTCATCCATGTCCGTGTCCTCTTGCTTGGTTCTTCTGCTCCATCGCCTCCTTGATCTGGTTGCGGGCGCGAAACAGTCGGGTCATAACGGTGTTCTTGTTGAGGCCGAGCATCTCGGCAATCTCCTCACCACTGAATCCTCCCACGACTTGCAGCAGCAGTGGCTCCTGATACTCCTCGGGCAACCGGGCGATGTGACGGTGCAACCACTCGTTCTCCATCTCCTGTTCGCTGTGCAGCGCATCGTGCTGGGGTTGAGGGTGATCGTCGAGATCAATCAGTTCCAGCTGTTTGCGTTCAAAGCGGCGGGCGTTTTCCCGTCTGAGGATGGTGATCAGCCACCCTTTGGCTGCCTTGTCATCCTGCAGGGTGTCGATAGCCTTCCATGCTCGCAGAAAGGTCTCTTGCACCAGATCTTCCGCTACGTTGGGATCCCGGGTCAGCCAGTAGGCATACCGGTATAGATCGCCGTGCAGCGCATGAACCAGTGCTTCAAATTTGGTTTGTTTGTCAGCCATGGGATCAGAGACCGGCGAAATGGCCGGATCATTTCCACCAATATGCTGCTGAGCACGTTTTTTTCTAAAAAACAGCAGTGCCATAGAGCAATCCTTGTCAGGGGGCGTGGCGGCGGAAGCGGTAACTCCCGTGCGCCAGCAGGTAAATCAGGTGCGCAATACCGGCAGCTTCATCTGCCCTGAGGGTACGCGCCAGAGCGCGCCACTCGATGGGGGGGCCAGAAGAGGGTCGTGAAAAACAGGCTCGCTCGAGTGCGGCTAGCGCGTTGCCGAGCCGATTATGCCCAGCGTCAGGCAACTGGCCTAATTGATAATAGGAGACCTGCCAGCGCAAGGTCGCCCACCGGATCAGCGTCTTGCGACTGGCATCCGGCTGGTGTCGGGCAAGGGCTCGTTGCAGTTGATAGAAGGCGCGCCAGCGGGGCCCGTTGCGCCATAGCGTACGCAGCGTTATGGCCAGCACGACCCACCAAAGGCTCTCTCGCAGTGCCACCTGCGATGTCTGCTGATCAGGTTGCCGATTTGTCGTTGCCTGAAACGTCAGCGTGATGGCGGGCAGGCTGGCCTGCTCAATCCGGCCACTTTGGGTATTAAACCAGGGCAGATCAATGGGGGGCAGCTGGTAGTCGCCGCTCTGCTCCGCGACCAGAGTCTGGCGCCACTGTCGCTCAAACAGCAGCTTGCCATCTCGGTAACGCTCCTGCTGTTGCTCGCCATCGGGATGTGCCTGTATGCCGCTTGGCAGTTGATGGGCCATCAGGGGGGCAAGCTGGATCTGGCCGCTGTCACCATTTTCCATGGTCAGGGTGAGGATCCGGATCAGCGGTTCACCCACTTCCCCCTTGGAGGCCGGTTCAAGCCGTTGACTCAGGGTCAGCCGGGTGGCCACCGGCGTGGCGGGGGCCTTGTCGACCCTCACCTCGAGCGGTGCCGCGCGGGCCGAGAGTTTTTGCGGCTTGCTCCCCTGCTGCGTGAGCTGCCCCTGCAAGCGGGGTGAGTCGAGGAGCCATAGCCCAGGCGCTTTTGCCTGAACGAGCCAGCTGCGGGTGAGCCGGCCTGGTAGACCAGCCTGAGCGGGGGCGATCCACTCGTCGCTACCGAGGCGACGGATGGTGAAGCTAGCAGAGCTGAGTTCGCTCAGCGCCGGGTTTTGCATACTGGTGGGCAGCCACAGTGTCAGCCGGTAGATCACCGGCTGGCCGGGATAGAGCGGGCCCTGATGATCAAGGCTGGCCTGCATCTCGAGGGGCGAGGGGGCTGCGGGTTGCGGTAGTGCCGCTGTTTTCACCTCTCTCAATGGCAGGGTGAGCGAGGGGGTGAACTCATTTCCCAGCTTGAGCGGGGCAATCACCACCTCGGTATTTGCGGTTGAATTGCTCTGGTGCAGCGGGATCTGCCAGCGAGTCAGTTGTTGTACCGGGGTCGTGACCCGGCTCATGGTCACTCTGCCCACTGCAAATTGGCGCAGTAGGGGGGAGATCTCCAGCTCGTTGCTCTGGCGCTCGCCATCCGCTTCGATGATCAGCAGCCAATCGCTGGGGTCAGCCCCCGGCAGCAGCTCTGCCCGGGGGGGTAAGGCCCAGCAAAGTGGACTCGCCAGTGCGAGCAACAACCCCCATCCTGCCCGCGTCACCAGGGCTCCTCCACCTTGATAAGATCCCGGCGCAGCGCCTCTTTACGCAGTCGCTGCTCCAGTAGCAACACCGGGGGAGAGGAGGGCAAGGGCATTGCCGTCGCCTGCTGAGCTGCCGATGGTTCGGGCTGCTTGCTGTTACTGGTATCGGGAGCGGCCGCCGCTGTGCCCTGTAACAGAGAGAGGTTATAGAGCGCATCTTCATGGCCGGGTTCCAGTGCCAGGGCCGCCAGATAGGCCTCCTTGGCCGCGGCAAACTCCCCCAGCTGCAGCAGGGCATTGCCGCGGTTGTAGTGGGCGGTGGCACTCGCCGCTTCCTGATAGGCTGAGATGGCTTGCCGGTAGGCACCAGCTCGATACCAGGCGTTGCCGCGCCAGACTGGATCGTTGAAGGTGCGGGCTGCCCGCTGAAAATCCCCCTCTTGATAAGCCTGCATCGCTTGCAGGTCTCCCCTCTCTGCCGCTTGCAGGTCTTGTGGCGCAAGCAGCTGAGCACCCACCATCAGCGCCATCATCAACCGGGCGCCGACTCTGGCCAGCAAGGCCAGTGGTAACAAGGGGATCAGCAGCCAGGGGCCAAGATCCAGTGGTGCCGGGGTGAGGGCCGAGGTCGTGGTGGGGAGGGAAGCAAAGCGGGGTGTGTTGCTGCCAAGCCACTGCAGCTCACCGCCGAGGCGATTGGCCAGTGCGGCAATGGCCTGACTATCGGGGGCGGGCAACTGCGCGGGCATGCGGGCGGCAAACCCCAACTCATTGGCCGGAATGGCGGGCATGGGGGCCGGTTGACCACTGCTGGCAAGCAGAATATCGAGGCGTGCCGACTGGGTGTCGCGGCAAAGAAGGCGTTGCTGGCAGGGCCACAGGGCGGCGATTTGGGTCATCTGATTCCGGGTGAGGTCGTCGGTGATCAGCAGCAGACGCGCTTGTTCTCCAGGGGCCAGCTGCTTCATGGCAAGTTCCACCGCCCGTGCCGGGTTGCTGCCCTGCAGCGGCATGATATCGGGGCGCAAGTCGGGCAGCAGCAGCGAAAGGGCTTGATGATCCCGGGTGGGCGGCATGGCGAGGTAGGCATCGCCTGCGTAGAGGATCAGCGCGATGCGCTCGCCCTGAGCACGGCTCAGCAGTTGCTGCAACTGCCACCTGACCCGGGTCGCCCGATCCGGTTTGAGGTCGGTGGCGGTCATCGAGCGTGACAAGTCCAGCAGCCAGATATCGAGCGGCGCTGCAGGCTGCTGTTGCAGCTCGCCGCGCAGTGCCGGTCCGCTCAGAGCCAAAATGACGGGCAGTGTCGCCAACCAAAGCCAGGGGCGTTGAGGGTGGGATGCTGGCAGCAGATAAGCCTGCATCGCAGGTGCGAGCAGCGTGGGCTTGCGACGACGGCGCCACCCTTGCCAGAGCCAGGGGATGAGTGCGATCAGCCACAGGGGGCGGAGCAAGATCAACTCCATCTGCGTGCGCCTCGTGTCAGCCAGCTACGCACCATGCGAAACTCCAGCCTGCCGTGCCCTGACGGCAGAAGCAACAAGCCACAAAGCAGTGCCAACGGCCAGGGGTAGAGCTCGATCACCGGCTGGTACTGGGCAATCGGCATGGGGGCAGGTTCAAGGGCATTGATGGTCACGTTGATGGCATCGAGATCGCTCTGGGTGCGTGCCCGAAAGTAACGCCCTTGGCCTGTCTGTGCCAGCTCTTTCAGGAGCGGCTCGTCCAGTTCGCTGCTGGGATCGGCCTGACCACTGCCCGCCTCATCGTAGGGTTGAATAAAGGTATCGGGATCGGCCCCGACCCCCAGCGTGTAGATCCGTATTCCCTGCGCTGCGGCGAGTTTTGCCTCCTGCAGCGGGTCGGCATTGCCTGCGGTATTGCGGCCATCAGTGACCAGCAGCAGGGCGGTGGGGCGACCCGGATCTCCATGCTGACGTGCCAGCTGGATGGCTTCGCCAAGGGCGGTGGTTCGGCCGACAAGATCAAAATCGAGCTCGTCGCTCAAGGTCAACAGCGCCGGGATCTCCTGAGTGAGGGGAGAGAGCAGGTAGGCGTGATCGGCAAAGACAATGAGGCCCACCCTGTCTCCGGCCCGTTTGGCGATCAGCGTCTTGATCTGCTGGCGCACCGCCGTTAGCCGTGCTTGCTGCTCGCCGTTATCGAGCATATCAGGGGTGCGCATGCTGTCTGACAGATCCACCGCCAGCAGCAGATCCCGACTCCCTTCATATTGAATAACCGGTTCTCCCCACCACTGGGGGCGGCAGAGGGCGAGGATAAGGGCGCACCAGAGCAGCATGGCGCGCCAGAGCGGTAATCCGGCCTGAGGACGCAGCAGCGCAAACCCGGGGTGAGCCAGATAGCCGCGGCGCAGGGGCGGCAAGCCGAAGCGCACCAGCAAGGGCAGTACCAGCGCCAGCGCAAACCAGGGCCAGGCCAGGATCATGAATGCCTCCGTGCGGTTTTACGCCCCGAGCGGGGAGAGCGTTGCAAGAAGAGGGTCTGACCCCAGCGGCGATAATGTTGCCGCAGTTGTTCGCTCTGCTCGCGAGTCGGGTTCTGGCTGCCATAGAGCCAACTGCTCCAGTGAGACGAAAACTGGCTAAAATTGCTGCCGCCGTGACGATCGACGAAGGCGAGCCACGCCTCTCCCTGCAATTGGCGCGCCTCGGGCCAGCGTTGCAGTGCTTCATGACGCAGGGCCTCCTGTATGCGTGCCACCAGCAGCGCCGGATCTCCCTCCAGCTGATGACACCAGCGGCGGTAACGTATCACTCTCCGGGCAATCAAGACGATCAGCAGCAGCAATAACGCTGTGATCAATAGCCACAGTAGCGCCTGCACTCTGGGATCAAGACTCTGTTCAATCAGATCAGGTCCCGGGTGGATGTCGCGCATCAGGGCGGCCAGCGGCGGAGTGATGGCGTCGGAGGCTGGACTGGCGCTGTCGAGTTCGGCGGGCGAGATCATCCCTGATGACATAGCCCCTCCTGCCACTGCTGTTGCAGCGTCTGGCTGTTATCGAGCAGATAGAGGCGCTGCACCAATGGCAACAGCAACTGCTTGCCGTGGGCCAGCTGCTGCTCGGCGGCATGCCGGTAGCGCTGGGAGAAACCGGCATGGCTCCCATCCAGCCAGCCCTGATAGTGCTGCCCTGGCCGATCGATAGCCACTGGCAGCTGGCCGTCAGGGGGAAGGGCTGCCTCGAGGGGGTCACGGATCTGCCAATAGTGAATATCGTGGCGGCGGGAGAGCAGTTGCAATTGCTGACAGAGCGCCGACTCGCAGGGTCTGTGATCGGTGATGATCGTCAGCTTGGCACCGTGAGGCAGCTTCACGCCGGACAAGGTGTCGCCCAGCGAGTGAGAAAGCGCCCGGCGGGCCAGCCCTTGCTGATAGTGATGGCAGAGGGATTCGAGCAGGGGCAGCACGCTGCCGCGCTGGCTCTGGTGATTTGGGATAAGCCCGTGGCAAATCAGGGTGTTGTGCAGCTTCTCCCCTTGCCAGATCAGGGCTGCAGCCAGCTCGCACCCCAGTCGCGCCTTGAGCTGCAGTGTGGAGCCGAAATACATGGCGGGAGAGAGATCGAGCAGCAGCCAGTGCGCCTGATCCAGCTCCTCGCTATAGAGGCGGGTATAGGGACGACCGAGGCGTGCGGTCACTCGCCAGTCGATATGGCGTACCTCGTCACCAGCCTGATAGGCGCGCAGCTCCCGAAACGTGAGTCCGGGAGAGCGGCCCGGTTTGCCGCGTTCGCTGCTGCTTCTGCCTGCGTGAGGTGGCTTCCTGGCCTTGGCCCATAGCCGGATATTGAGCAGCCGTGGCAGCGACAGGGCGATATCGGGATGCAGACCGGGTTCTAGGGGCATGGCACCTGATCCAGCAGTTGAGCGATCAGGATATCGTTATCCAGATTGTCGGCCAGTGCCTGATAGCTGGGAATAAGGCGGTGGCGCATCACCGGATAGGCTTGCAGCTGGATATCTTCCGGTAGCACATAATCTCGTCCGGAAAGCCAGGCTCGGGCGCGGGCGGAGCGAGCCAGCCCCAGCGTAGCCCGAGGGCTGGCCCCCACGGCAATCAATGGCTCAAGGGCAGGGCAAAGGCCGCTGCCCGGGCGAGTGGCGCAGACCAGCTCCACCAGATAGTGCTCCAGTCGGCTTTGCATGGTTACCGCCAGCACTTCGCTGCGGGCACGCTGCAAGCTGGTCTGACTCAGGGTCACTGGTGCCGCGCCAAGCTGTTCGCCGCTGGCGTTGAGCTGCAAGATGGCGAGCTCCATGGTGGGGCTCGGGTAATCCACCATCAACTTGAGCAGAAAGCGGTCGAGCTGCGCCTCCGGCAGGGGATAGGTTCCCTCCTGCTCGATAGGATTCTGGGTGGCGGCGACCATAAAGAGAGGTGGCAGCCGCCAGCTCTTTTTGCCCACGGTGATCTGGTGTTCGGCCATGGCTTCCAGCAGCGCTGATTGTACCTTGGCTGGCGCCCGGTTGATCTCGTCTGCCAGCACCAGATGGTTGAAGAGGGGGCCTGGCTGGAAAACAAAACTGGCATCCTGCGGGTGAAACACCTCGCTGCCGGTGAGATCGGCAGGAAGCAGGTCGGGGGTAAACTGGATACGGGCAAAGCGCCCTTCGACGGCGCCAGCGAGCGCCTTGACGGCGCGGGTTTTGGCAAGGCCGGGGGCCCCTTCGATTAACACATGTCCTTCACATAACAGGGCAATCAGGAGCCCTTCTATTAGCTCCTCCTGCCCCAGGATCTGACTGCCAAGATAGTCCCTAAGTGCTCTGAACTCGGCCGCTGCCATGCGATAAACCCGTTGTTTTTATGGAAGTTGATCTTTTTATACTCCAGTTGCTCCCCAAGGGCGAGCAAAGGGGCCTTGCCGTGCTTAATTTAGTTTCAATCAGCTGTATGAAACTTGTGATTGGATTGTTAAGATGTGGCGCAATGAGGTCAGACCTCTGCCTTTTAAACCAAGGAGCCAGGATGAAACAGCCATTGAAACTGACGACTCGCCAGGGCGAACGGATTGCCGTCGTGGCGGGGCTGCGTACCCCCTTTGCCAAGCAGGCCACCGCCTTTCATGGCGTGCCTGCAGTCGATCTCGGCAAACTGGTGGTGAGCGAGATGCTCGCCCGTACCGATCTCGATCCCAAGCTTATCGACCAGCTGGTGTTTGGTCAGGTGGTTCAGATGCCGGAAGCCCCCAACATTGCCCGTGAAATCGTGCTTGGCACCGGCATGAGCGTCAACACCGATGCCTATAGCGTCTCTCGCGCCTGTGCCACCAGTTTCCAGGCGGTAGCCAACGTCACCGAATCCATAATGGCCGGTACCGTAGACATCGCCATCGCCGGCGGCGCCGACTCCTCTTCCGTGCTGCCCATCGGAGTGAGCAAGAAGCTGGCCCGTGCCCTGGTGGATCTCAACAAGGCGCGCAATCTGCAGCAGCGCTTCAATATTCTGCGTCAGCTGCGAGTCAAGGATCTGCTGCCGGTGCCGCCCGCTGTGGCGGAATACTCTACTGGCCTCTCCATGGGGCAGACCGCTGAGCAGATGGCCAAGAGCCACCAGATCAGCCGCGAGGCGCAAGATGCGCTGGCTCACCGCTCCCACACTCTGGCCGCGCAGGCTTGGGCTGATGGCAAGCTCAGCGGTGAGGTGTTTACCGCCCATGTACCGCCCTACAAGTCACCGCTGGAGCGGGACAACAATATCCGTGAAAGCTCGGATCTCGCGAGCTACGCCAAGCTCAAACCGGTGTTTGACCGGGTTCATGGCACAGTCACTGCTGCCAACGCCACGCCGCTGACCGATGGCGCCGCTGCCGTGTTGCTGATGCGCGAAGGTCGCGCGAAAGAGCTGGGCCTCGAGCCGCTTGGTTATATCCGCAGCTTCGCCTTCTCGGCCATCGATGTGTGGCAAGACATGCTGATGGGGCCCTCCTACGCCACGCCGCTGGCGCTGGACAGAGCTGGTATCACGCTCAGTGATCTGACCCTGATCGACATGCACGAAGCCTTTGCCGCCCAGACGCTGGCCAACCTCAAGATGTTTGCCAGCCACGAGTTTGCCCGTGACAAGCTGGGCCGCGATCAGGCCATCGGCGAGGTGGACATGGAGAAGTTCAACGTCCTCGGCGGTTCGCTGGCCTATGGCCACCCCTTTGCCGCGACCGGTGCGCGGATGATCACCCAGACCCTGCACGAGCTGCGTCGTCGCGGCGGGGGATTGGGGCTCAACACCGCCTGCGCGGCGGGTGGATTGGGCGTGGCTATGGTGTTGGAGGTTGAATGATGAGCGCTAAGACTTTTTCCCTGGATGTTCGCAAAGATGGCATCGGTATCCTCACCATGGATGTGCCGGGCGAGAGCATGAATACCCTCAAGGCTGCTTTTGTGGAGGAGATCCGCTCCGTACTGGCCGAGGTGAAACGCAACAAGGATTTGATCGGTCTGGTGATCACCTCCGGCAAAAAGGACTCCTTCATCGCTGGCGCTGACATCACCATGCTGGCCGCCTGCACCAGTGCCAAGGATGCCGAGACCCTGTCACGGGAAGGGCAGGAGATCTTTGCCGAGATCGAGGGGCTAACCATTCCGGTGATCGCCGCCATTCATGGCCCCTGCCTTGGTGGCGGGCTGGAGCTGGCGCTGGCCTGCCATGGTCGGGTGGTGACCGACCACGGTAAAACTGTGCTGGGATTGCCGGAAGTGCAGCTGGGCCTGCTGCCCGGCTCTGGCGGTACCCAGCGTCTGCCGCGCCTAATCGGGGTGGCCAAGGCGCTGGATCTGATGCTGACCGGCAAGCAGGTGCGGGCCAAACAAGCCAAGAAATTGGGGCTGGTGGACGATATGGTGCCGCCGTCAATCTTGCTGGATGTTGCCATCAAGCTGGCCAAGAAGGGTAAACCGCGCCATCAGTTGAAACGGGATCTGCAGGGCAAGGTGCTGGAGACCAACAAGCTGGGCCGCAAGGTGCTGTTCGATCAGGCCAGCAAGGGGGTGAAAGCCAAGACCCGCGGCAACTACCCGGCGCCGGAGCGGATCCTGGATGTTGTGCGCATCGGCGTGGAGGAGGGGATGAAGGCTGGTCTGGCTGCTGAATCCCGCCACTTTGGTGAGCTGGTGATGACTGCAGAGTCTGCCGCCCTGCGTTCCATCTTCTTTGCCACCACCGAGATGAAGAAAGAGGTCACCTATCAGGGGGCCGAGCCGCGCAAGGTGGCCCATGCCGCCGTGCTGGGCGGTGGTCTGATGGGGGGCGGCATTGCGTTCGTCACCGCTACCAAGGCGGGCGTGCCGGTGCGGATCAAGGATGTGGCAAGCGCCGGGATCGGCAATGCCATGCGCTACAGCTATGACATTCTGGCCAAGAAGCTCAAGCGTCGTCACATCTTGCGCAGCGAATTGGAAAAGCAGATGAGCCTGCTGACCGGTACTCTGGACTACTCCGGTTTTCACCGGGTCGACATGGTGGTGGAGGCGGTGTTTGAAGATCTCAATCTCAAACACCAGATGGTGAAAGACGTGGAGCGCGAGTGTGGTGAGCATACAGTGTTTGCCTCTAACACCTCCTCCCTGCCCATCAATCAGATTGCGGCAGAGGCGGCACATCCGGAGCGGGTCGTGGGGCTGCACTACTTCAGCCCGGTGGACAAGATGCCGCTGGCGGAGATCATCCCCCACGCTGGCACCAGTGCCGAGACGGTCGCCACCACCCTGGCTTTTGCCCGCGCCCAAGGCAAAACGCCCATCGTGGTGAAGGACGAAGCCGGTTTCTACGTCAACCGCATCCTGGCGCCCTACATGAATGAGGCGGCAAGACTGGTGCTGGAAGGGGAGCCGGTGGAGGTGCTGGATAGCGCGCTGCTGGATTTTGGCTTCCCGGTTGGCCCCATCACCTTGCTGGACGAGGTGGGGATCGATGTGGGCGCCAAGATCTCCCCTATTCTCGAAAAAGAGCTGGGCGGCGAGCAGTTCCAAGCACCCAAGGCGTTCGACAAGCTGCTGCAAAATGATCGCAAGGGGCGCAAGAACGGCAAGGGCTTCTATCTCTATGGCAAGGCGGCACCGCGCAACAAGCTGACAGGCAAAGAGGGCAAGAAGACGGTGGACGAGAGCGTCTATGGCGTGCTCGGCATCAAGCCGTCTGCCAAGCTGGCTCGCCAGGAAATCGCCGAGCGCTGCGTGTTGCTGATGCTCAACGAAGCGGCCATGGCGTTGGATAGCGGTGTGGTGGCTTCGGCCCGTGATGGCGATATCGGCGCCATCTTCGGCATCGGTTTCCCGCCTTTCCTTGGCGGCCCGTTCCGTTATATGGACACGCTCGGGATCGATCATCTGGTTGGCCGTCTGGAGTATTACCAGAAGCGCCACGGCGACCGGTTCGCCCCCTGTGCCCGTCTCAAGGCGATGGCCGCAGAGCAGCAGACCTTCTACTGATAATCGCTGCAGAGTGACCGCAAGACAACGAGGCCCGCACCCATGCGGGCCTCTTTCTATGTTGTGGTTTGTTCGGGTTATTCAGGTAGTGCTGCGATGATGCAGGCAGAGGCGAAGGCCGAAAAAATGGCCCACCGAAGTGGGCAATTTGCGAGGTAGCATGGTTCAGATACCCGGCTTACGCTCCGGGCAGCGGCCGATAATATCGGGTGGCAGTTCACCGTTGTCCTGCTCCAGCACCACGTCGAATCCCCACAGTTGATGGAGGTGCTTGAGCACCTCATGGCGAGAGTCGCCAAGGGGGATGCGGTTGTGGGGCACATAGCGCAGGGTGAGGGAGCGATCCCCCTTCACGGCGACGTTGTACACCTGAATATTGGGTTCCAGATTGCTGAGGTTGTACTGGGCCGACAGAGTATTGCGCACCTGACGGTACCCCTCGTCATTGTGGATGGCGGAGACCTTCAGATAGTTCTTCAGATCGTCGTCATCAATAGCGAACAGCTTCATATCCCGCATCACTTTCGGGCTTAAGAACTGGCTGATAAAGCTCTCGTCCTTGAAGTTCTGCATGGCAAAGTGGAGGGTGTCGACCCAGTTGCTGCCGGCATAGTCGGGGAACCAGTATCTATCTTCCTCGGTCGGGTTCTCGCAGATGCGGCGCAGGTCGGTAAACATGGCAAACCCCAGCGCATAAGGGTTGATCCCCGAGTAGTAGCGGCTGTTGTAAGCAGGTTGATAAACCACGTTGGTGTGGCTATGCAGCACCTCCATCATGAAGCGATCGCTCAGCTTGCCCTCGTCATAGAGGTGATTGAGGATGGTGTAGTGCCAGAAGGTTGCCCACCCCTCATTCATCACCTGAGTCTGCTTTTGCGGATAGAAATACTGGCTTATCTTGCGCACGATGCGCACCACTTCCCGCTGCCAGGGCTCCAGCAAGGGGGCATTCTTCTCGATAAAGTAGAGAATGTTCTCCTGGGGTTCGGCGGGGTAGCGCCTGTCCTCCACACCAGCGGCTTTATGCTGCTTGGGCAGGGTTCGCCACAGCTCGTTGACCTGAGTCTGCAGATAATCTTCCCGCGCCTTCTGACGCCGCTTCTCCTCAGCCATCGAGATCTTCTGTGGACGCTTGTAGCGATCCACCCCGAAGTTCATCAGGGCATGGCAGGAGTCGAGCAGCTGTTCCACCGCCTCGATGCCATGCTTCTCTTCGCACTGGGTGATGTAGTTCTTGGCGAACAGCAGGTAGTCGATGATGGAGGAGGCATCGGTCCAGGCCTTGAACAGGTAGTTGTTCTTGAAGAAGGAGTTGTGGCCGTAGCAGGCGTGTGCCATCACCAGCGCCTGCATCGGCATGGTGTTCTCCTCCATCAGGTAGGCGATGCAGGGATCGGAGTTGATGACGATCTCGTAGGCCAGCCCCATCTGGCCGCGCTTGTAGTTTCGCTCGGTATGGATAAAGCGCTTGCCGAACGACCAGTGCTGATAGCCGATGGGCATGCCGACGCTGGAGTAGGCATCCATCATCTGCTCGGCGGTGATCACCTCGATCTGGTTGGGGTAGGTATCCAGCTTGTAGAAACGGGCGACCCGGGCGATCTCCTGGTGATAGGTCTCCAGCAGATCGAAGTTCCAGTCTGGTCCGTCATCCAGTGGCGCTACACGTTTTTCTGTTTCGATCATGTGACCTCCTCACGCCGCTTGTTTCTTGAACAGCTCGCGGAACACCGGATAGATATCCTCGACCTTGCGAATGTGCTCCATCGCAAAGTGGGGGAACTGGCTGGCTACCGACTCATATTCGTGCCACAGGGTCTGGTGGGCACGGGTGGTGATCTCGATGTAGGAGTAGTACCTCACCCTTGGCATGATGTCCCGCGCCAGGATCTCCCTGCACTGCGGTGAGTCATCAGCCCAGTTGTCACCATCCGACGCCTGCGCCGCATAGATGTTCCACTGGTTGGCGGGGTAACGCTCGTTGATGATGTCATTCATCATCTTGAGCGCACTGGAGACAATAGTGCCGCCGGTCTCCTGGGAGTAGAAGAACTCGTGCTCGTCCACCTCCTTGGCCTGGGTATGGTGGCGGATATAGACCACCTCGACATTCTTATAGGTCCGGCTCAGGAACAGATAGAGCAGGATATAGAAACGCTTGGCCATCTCCTTGGTGGCCTGATCCATGGAGCCCGATACGTCCATCAGACAGAACATCACCGCCTGACTGGAAGGGACGGGCCGTTTGACGAAGTTGTTGAATTTGAGGTCGAAGGTGTCAATAAACGGCACCGCGTCTATCCGTCGTTTCAGCTCCCTGATCTCCTTCTCGAGCAGGGCTATTTCGGCAAAGTGCTCGTTGGGATCGGTGGCCAGCAGAGCCAGTCGCTCTTCCAGTTGGTGCAGTTGGCGTTTCTTGCCCGCTTGCAGCGCCATGCGCCGCGCCAGCGAATTTTGCAGGGAACGCACCACGTTGATGTTGGCGGGCACCCCGTTTGAGGTGTAGCCCGCCCGATAGGTTTTGACCTCCATCAGCTGATTGAGCTGGGTTTTCTGCAGCCTAGGCAGCTCCAGATCTTCAAACAGCAGATCGAGATACTCATCCTTGGAGATCTGGAACACGAAATCATCGGCCCCTTCTCCCTGATTGGATGCCTGTCCCTCGCCGGAACCCTGTCCACCGCCCCCTCCTTTGGGGCGGTCAATCTTGTCGCCGGAGACGAACTGATCATTGCCGGGATGCACCATCTCCCGTTTACCGCCGTGCCCCTGATGAAAATGGGGCTCGCCGATATCCTTGGTCGGGATGCTGATGCTCTCGCCCTTGTCTACGTCCTGAATGCTGCGCTTGGAGACAGCATCCGAGACCGCTTGTTTTATCTGCTTCTTGTAGCGGCGGATGAAGCGCTGCCGATTGACAGCGCTTTTGTTTTTGCCGTTGAGCCTGCGGTCGATAAAATGCGCCATAACTCCCCCTTGAACAGTCAGGGTCAGGATGACTTGCGTACCCTGAGATACCATTCGGAGAGCAGTCGCACCTGTTTGCGGGTGTAGCCTTTCTCCATCATCCGTTCGACAAAGTTATCGTGCTTCTTCTGCTCCTCGGCCGAGGTTTTGCTGTTGAAGGAGATAACCGGCAGCAGCTCTTCCGTGTTGGAGAACATCTTCTTCTCGATCACGGTGCGCAACTTCTCGTAACTGGTCCAGTTGGGGTTACGGCCTGCATTGTTGGCCCGGGCACGCAGCACGAAGTTGACGATTTCGTTGCGGAAATCCTTCGGGTTGCTGATCCCGGCGGGTTTTTCAATTTTCTCCAGCTCGCTGTTGAGAGACGCTCTGTCAAACAGCTGGCCGGTTTCGGGGTCACGGTACTCCTGATCCTGGATCCAGAAGTCGGCGTAGGTGACGTAGCGATCGAAGATGTTCTGACCGTACTCGGAGTAGGACTCGAGATAGGCGGTCTGGATCTCCTTGCCGATGAACTCCACATAGCGCGGGGTCAGATAGCCCTTGATGAACTCAAGGTAGCGATCGTGCAGCTCTTGCGGGAACTGTTCGCGCTCGATCTGTTGCTCCAGCACATAGAAGAGGTGCACCGGGTTGGCGGCCACTTCCGCGTGGTCGAAGTTGAAGACGCGGGAGAGGATCTTGAACGCAAAGCGAGTAGAGAGACCATTCATCCCCTCGTCCACACCGGCGTAGTCGCGATACTCCTGATAGCTCTTCGCCTTGGGATCGGTGTCTTTGAGGCTCTCGCCATCATAGACCCGCATCTTGGAGTAGATGCTGGAGTTTTCCGGCTCTTTCAGCCGTGACAGTACCGAGAACTGGCCCAGCAGCTCGAGGGTGCCCGGAGCGCATTTGGCCTCGGTCAGCTCGCTGTTGATCAGCAGTTTCTCGTAGATCTTCACCTCTTCGGAGACGCGCAGGCAGTAAGGGACCTTGACGATGTAAACGCGGTCGAGGAAGGCCTCGTTGTTCTTGTTGTTGCGGAACTGCTGCCACTCGGATTCGTTGGAGTGGGCCAGCAGAATGCCGTCAAAGGGGAGGGCGGAGAGCCCCTCGGTGCCGTTGTAGTTACCCTCCTGGGTTGCTGTCAGCAGCGGGTGCAGCACCTTGATGGGGGCCTTGAACATCTCCACAAACTCCATCACCCCCTGGTTCGCTTTACACAGCGCACCTGAGTAGGAGTAGGCATCGGCGTCATCCTGGGCGAAGTGCTCCAGCATGCGGATGTCGACCTTGCCGACCAGTGAGGAGATGTCCTGGTTGTTGTCATCACCGGGTTCCGTTTTGGCGATGGCAATTTGATCGAGAATGGAGGGGTTGACCTTCTCCACCTTGAACTTGGTGATGTCGCCGCCAAACTCGTGCAGGCGTTTGGCCACCCAGGGGGACATGATGGGACGCAGGTAACGGCGCGGGATACCGTACTCTTTTTCCAGGATCTCCCCATCCTCTTCGATGTCGAACAGGCAGAAGGGGTGATCGTTGACCGGTGAGCCCTTGATGCGATAGATGGGCACCTTCTGCATCAGGGATTTGAGTTTCTCTGCCAGCGAGGATTTACCGCCGCCAACGGGGCCCAGCAGATAGAGGATCTGTTTCTTCTCTTCCAACCCCTGGGCGGAGTGTTTGAGGTAGGAGACGATCTGTTCGATGGCCTCTTCCATCCCGTAGAAATCCTTGAAGGCGGGATAGCGTGCCACGACGCGGTTGGAGAAGAGTCGGCTCAGTCTGGGGTTGGCTGAGGTGTCTACCATCTCCGGCTCACCAATGGCGGTCAGCAGACGTTCGGCTGCGGAGGCGTAGCAGGCTTTGTCCTGCTTACACATATCCAGGAACTCCTGGATGGTATATTCCTCTTCTCTCGCTTTTTCATATCGCTGTTGGTAATGCTCGAATATGCCCATAACTTTGCCCTCGTTATAGTCGCTTACCCTGAAAAATGTGGATGACTGCTTTTGTGTTGTGCGCTTTTAAAGCCTAGTCAACAGACTCCAGTAATCCATCACGGTTGATAGGTTAAATTCTGAAGAAACCTGCCCGATCCTTGTGCGGGGAGGGTCAGTCAACAACACCGCTATGTTACTGACTGTTAAATTATTTTTGCCACGATAGTGAGGTAAATGTCAAAGACATAAAAAATAAATGTTTATGGGAAACAGGGAACTTATTGCGAAAAGATTAAGGGGTTTGACGAAAGGCAATGGGGCTGCGGGTTGGCGGGGTTATGAATGAAAATATCATTACGTGAACGTCAACGTAAATTGCTTTGTTTGGAGTTTAGACTCTAATTTTTACATTGACGCTACATTTTGAGTGCCCTAGATTGGCGATGTGTGAGCAGCAAGACGCTTTAGCAAGAGAGTTGACTGTTGCCTCACCAAGCTCTGTTTAAGCACGTTTCCGTTGGCTTGACCCTCGCAACCGCGAGGGTCTTCTTTTTCTGTGTCTATAAACGCTTCTGCTGGTGGCTATTGAAGCCGCCAGCACTCACCTAGGAAGGGTAGGCTTGTTGCACTGCCGCCAGGACGCGGGCAAACGGGTGGGCGGCCAACTGGCCTGCGCCCGCCAGCGATTTGGCCTTGACCCGGCTGGTCAGCGGTGTGGTGATGCCGCACAGGAAACGGGCCAGAACACGAGCATCCACCGAACCGGTTTTGGCAATCAGCGGATCGCACCAGGCGCGGATCCCCGCCTCGTTTGGCATGGTCAGTGAGGATAGGGGAGGAAGATGTGCCACCTCGCCGCGACAAACCGAACAGTGGCCACAATGAACCGGCGCCACCTCATCGGCGAAATAGCGGGCGAGGCGGTGGCTCAGGCACTCATTCGAAGTGAAAAAGTCGAGCATGGCTTGCAGTCTTGCCAGCTCGCTCTGCTCTTTTTGCAGGAACAGGGCGTGCAGGGCATTTGCTTCCTGCTCGTTGTCCCACCCCTGACGGGTGATCCGGTAGACCTCAGTCATCTGTTTGCTTTCAAGCTCGATCCAGCCTTGCTGCTGCAGGTAGTCGAGCGCCGCAACGGCCCGCTGCCGCTCCCCCTGATAGCCCTGCCATAGGGCGTCAAAGTCCATGGTGCACCAACTGCGGGCTTGCGGGGCGCAGGCGAACAGTTGCTCCAGAAACTGGCGACGATCCGGATTGAAGCGACTCACTATCTCGCCTTTATCCAGCACAAACTTGAAGCGGTAGTCGGCGTAGTAGCTGTAGGCCGGGGTGATGATGCCTGCCATCTCCAGATAGACCAGCAGGGTTTTAAGGGGCAACTGGCGGATATTGGTGTCGTTGGAGAGGCGCAGCAGGGTGAATTCCCACTCGCTCCCGCTCTGCTTGATGATGGCAAGGAGCTGGAGGATGGCACTCAAATCCGGCGTATCGCCGTAGACGAAGTTCTCCAGCACCGGCAGCTGGCTCTGGTTGGCCAGCACGATACAGCGCGATGGCTGGCCATCCCGTCCGGCGCGGCCAATCTCCTGGCTGTAGTTCTCGATGGATTTAGGCAGATCGTAGTGAATGACCCGCCGGATATCCGCTTTGTCGATCCCCATGCCAAAGGCGATGGTGGCGACGATGCAATCCACCTTGCCCGCCATGAAGTCGTGCTGGATCTGACTGCGCAGCGCCGAGTCGAGTCCGGCATGATAGGCGCGGGCGTTGATCCCTTCTCTAATGAGGTGCTCGGCACAGGCTTCTGCGGTGTGTTGCAAGGTGACGTAGACGATGGTGGGGGCCGCCGGATCGTTGGCCAACTCCTGCGCGAGCCAGCTATCCCGCGCATCGAGCGCCAGGGGAATGACCGTCAGATCAAGATTGGAGCGGTAGAAACCGGTGACCACGACCCCCTCCGGCGCGATGCCGAATTTGGTCTGCATATCCTGAATAACCGCCGGTGTGGCGGTGGCGGTGAGCAGCAGCACCTGCGGGATCTTCAGGTCATGGCGATAGCTCGGCAGCTTGAGGTAGTCGGGGCGAAAGTTGTGGCCCCACTCCGAGATACAGTGCGCCTCATCGACGACCAGCAGCGAGAGCGGCACTTGCTGGATAAAGCGGCGAAAGCGCTCGTTCTTGAGTCGCTCCACCGAGATCATCAGGATCTTGAGCTGGCCATCCAGCGCCTGCTGCATCACTCGTCGGCTCTCCTCCGGGCTCTGGCTTGAGTCGAGGGTAGCGGCGCTTATTTCCTTGCTTTTGAGGAAGGCGAGTTGATCGTGCATCAGCGCCAGCAGCGGCGAGATAACCAGGGTCAGGTGAGGTAGGGCGAGGGCAGGCAGTTGATAACAGAGCGACTTGCCGGAGCCGGTGGGAAAGATAGCGGCGGCACTCTGACCTGCCAGCACCCGGCTGATCACCGCCTCCTGACCAGGTCTGAGTGCGGAGAAACCAAAATATTGGTTGAGCAGGGATGGGATCATGGCAAGGCTCCGCAGCAAATGGGGGATGATAGCACAGCGACGACGGTCACGGATGACACAGGAATGGTCCTGAGGGTAAGGGCAGAGAGTGTCGATAAAACGTACAAAAATGGGTGGTTGCGCTGTGGTTAAGGTTTTGTTGCGGTTTTTTGTGATGGAAACGGGATATTTTTTGGTGAGTCTCTGGAAAAAAAAGATGGCGAATGGGATATTCCGACATGCAATCCGGTGATTGGCGGATCGGCCCGACAGAAGGCTGGCCACAGACACCACATTCGGGCGACAGGGGTCTCCCGATGGGTGGTTGCAGACAGGACTCATGATTCATGCACTACGGTGCTTAGGGACTTTTTTGATGACACAACAACACCCCCTCCTTCGGCTGGTCAATAGCACCAGTCTGGTCAGCCAGATCCTGGTTGGTCTGGTATTCGGTATCTTGCTGGCGATGTTTGCCCCCGAGTGGGCGAAAACGGCTGGTCTGCTCGGCAGTCTGTTCGTTGGCGCACTGAAAGCGGTAGCCCCGCTGCTGGTATTCGTACTGGTGATGGCGGCCATCATTGGTCACAAGCAGGGTCAGAAGACCAATATGCGACCGATCCTGCTGCTCTATCTGTTTGGTACCTTCTCTGCGGCCGTGGTCGCGGTGATTGCCAGCTTCCTGTTCCCCTCCAACCTCCATCTGGTGGCCAATACTGCCGAGATCACCCCGCCAGGCGGGATCACCGAGGTACTGCAGACCCTGCTGTTCAACGTGGTGACCAACCCGGTCAAGGCGCTGATGGATGCCAACTATATCGGGATCCTGGCGTGGGCCATCGGTCTGGGTATCGCCATGCGCCATGCCAACGAGAGCACCAAGGCGCTCATCACTGACCTGTCTCACGGTGTCTCCGCCATCGTGAAAGCGGTGATCCGCTGTGCTCCGCTCGGGATCTTGGGTCTGGTTGCCTCCACTCTGGCAGAGACCGGCTTTGACGCCCTGTTTGGCTATGCCCAACTGCTGGTGGTGCTGATCGGCTGCATGCTGTTTATCGCCTTCGTGGTCAACCCGTTGATCGTCTTCTGGAAGATCAAGCGCAACCCCTATCCGCTGGTGCTGACTTGCCTCAAAGAGAGCGGCGTGACCGCATTCTTTACCCGCAGCTCTGCCGCCAACATTCCGGTCAACATGGCGCTGTGTGAAAAACTGCGCCTGCCCAAAGATACCTACGCGGTCTCCATCCCGCTGGGTGCCACCATCAACATGGCGGGTGCGGCCATCACCATCACTGTGCTCGCCATGGCGGCGGTACATACCCTGGGGATGGAAGTGGACATGGCAACAGCCGTGCTGCTCTCCGTGGTTGCCACCGTCAGTGCCTGTGGCGCGTCCGGTGTCGCCGGTGGCTCCTTGCTGCTGATCCCGCTGGCGTGCAGCCTGTTTGGTATCAGCAACGACATCGCCATGCAGGTGGTAGCCGTCGGCTTTATCATCGGTGTGCTGCAGGATTCCGCCGAGACAGCGCTGAACAGCTCCACCGACGTGTTGTTCACCGCCGCAGCGTGCATGGCCGAAGATGAAAGCCTGCTGGATGTGGCTCCGGTACCGAGCCGCGAAGCCTGATCTCGTAACGGTCAGTTTCGCAACACACTTGCGCCCTCTTCGGAGGGCGCTTTTTATTGTCGGCTTTGCTCTCTTTTCCTCTTTAAGCAGGCTCTTTGGCTGATGTGCCGGACATTCTGTCTCCCTTGTCCAGGGCGCTGCCTTGTCTTTATCCCTTCGAGTCGTGCTTCCTCCTTCTGTTGTGCGTTACACATTTTTGCCTTCTCTGCCAAGAGCCGATTGCTATGGCTTACCTCAGATCTTCAGGACAATCACAGCATCACAGCATCACAGCATCACAGTATTAAAGAAGAATGGAGGTGGCTGGCTGCGGCAGATGAGCTCGTCCTATCAGACACGCCATCATGGTTTGGTGAGGGGGAGTAAACGTGTTGGCGATATTGAGCTGCGGGCATGGGGGTCATGTTGATACCCGACGTGCTCAGTTATGGTGCTGGTGAGCATGCAGATATCCAACAAGGTGGGGGGGAGTAATAAGGAGAGAGCAGGACAATCGCGGTGGCACAGATTGCAGAGATAAAAAAGCCAGCCGACTATTCGGCTGGCTTTTTGCTATCAGCGGCAGGTAGGGGATTAACCGACCAGCTGATAGAGGATGGCGGAGATGGCGATGATCCCCATCACAGCGACAAATACGTTGCTGATATGGCCCTGATACTTCGCCATGGCCGGTACGCGCTTGATAGCGTACATCGGCATGATGAACAGGATGGTGGCGATGATCGGGCCGCCCAAGGATTCAATCATGCCCAGGATAGAGGGGTTGGCAATGGCAGTGCCCCACAGGGTCAGGATGAAGAAGGCGATGATGAACATCTCGACTTTCTTGGCGTTCGGCTCTTTGCCGGACTTGCGCATGTTCTGCACGATCATCCCTTTCAGACCTTCACGGGCACCCAGATAGTGGCCGAAGAAGGAGGAGACGATGGCGACGAACGCAACCAGCGGACCGAAGTAGGAGATAATGGGGCTGGCATGCTGATTGGCCAGATAGGAGAGCACGGCGATGTTCTGAGCCTTGGCTTCTGCCAGCTGGGCCGGTGTCAGGCTCATGACGCAAGAGAAGACGAAGAACATCACGAAGCCCAGCAGCACCATGGCGGTACGCTTGAGGATGGCATCGGCTTTCTCGACAGCCTGATCACCATGGTCGCGGCGTTGGGCCAGGGAGAAGCTGGAGATGGCCGGGCTGTGGTTGAAGGAGAAGACCAGTACCGGGATGGTCAGCCACAGGGTAGTGGCGAAATCCTTGGCAGAGGGTACTTGCTCCAGCGCGGCACCGGTCCAGTCCGGGATCAGGTAGAGGGAGATACCGGCCAGAATGGCGATCAGCGGATAAACCAGCAGCTCGGTCACTTTCAGCATCAGCTTTTCACCGGCCAGCATCACCGACATCATGCCCATGATCAGCACGATGGAGAGGATCCAGCGCGGCGGGGCACTCATCTGCAGCTGGTTGACCATGAAGCTTTCCACGGTGTTGGTGATGCCCACGCCGTAGATCAGCACGATGGGGTAGATGGCGAAGAAGTAGAGCAGGGTGATTAATTTACCGGCACCCACGCCAAAGTGCTCTTCCACCACTTCGGTGATGTCTGCATTTGGCTTTTTGGAGGAAAGGACGAAGCGGGCCAGACCACGGTGAGCCAGATAGGTCATGGGGCCTACCAGCAGCGCCATGACGACCAGCGGCCAGAAACCGCCCATACCCGCGTTGATCGGCAGGAACAGGATCCCCGCGCCAACCGCGGTCCCGAACAGACTGATGACCCAGGTAGAGTCGCGTTTTTCCCAACGAGTGGTTTGAGTAGAGCTGATCCCTTGCTCTGTTGACGCCGCAACTCCCTGCGTGCCAGTGACTGTGTTTGACATCTATCTCACCCCGAATGTGTGGTTCTTATTAAGTCGGCGCAAGGATACGGTTTTTCTAATCAAAAATGTTGATCAAATTCATCTTTACGGCACGAAAAACCGCACTTTCTTATGGAAATGTGATCAAAACAAGAAAAAATCAATTATTGTTTATCAATTGGCACGTTATTTTAGTGTTAATGATTAAATCTCGCCCAGCCAAATGTGGGTAAATTGTTATTTTGCGAGATGCTGGGCTAGCTGGTTGATCATGCTGGCGGTAGCCCCCCAGATAAAGTGCTGTTGCCAGGGGATCCAGTAGATGGTGTGCGCTTTCCCCCCTCTGGAAAGGGTCAGGGGGATGTGGTTGCGCCGATCCAGCAGATGGGTCAGCGGCACTTCGAAGGCGTGATCCACCTCATCCGGACTCAGGATGAGGGGATAGTTGCCATCGAGCAGCCCCAGCACCGGCAGCACCTCGAATCGTGACACCGTATTGAGCGGGTTGAGGGTGCCGATCACTTCAATCAGTCGGGCCGGAATGCCGAGCTCCTCTTCGGTCTCCCGCAGTGCCGTGGCAATCAGGTTTTCGTCGCCGGGATCCTGTCGCCCGCCGGGGAAGCTGATCTGCCCCCCATGATGACGCAGCCGTGGGCTGCGCCGGGTCAATAACACGCTGAGCCCCTCATCGCGCATCACCACCGGGATCAACACTGCCGCCGGACTGAGCCCGCCAATGGCGAGGCGATGGGCCGGGGCGGGTCGCAGCAACTGGAAGCGGGTCAGCAGTTCGTGGCGATCCATGGCGGGGAGCTCTCCTGTGTGTTGCCTTGACGGTGGGGAGGGTTACAGCGCCGACAGAGGCGGAAGGATGCGGGCGACCTTGTCATAGGTCTCCTGATATTCGCTGTCGGCGTCGGAGTCGGCGATGATGCCGCCACCGGCCCAGCAGTGCAGGTGACCCGCTTCGGCGATCAAAGTGCGAATGCAGATGCTGGTATCCATCCGGCCATGCTGGCTGAGATAGCCGATGCTGCCGCAATAGGCATTGCGGCGCTGGGGCTCCAGCTCTTCGATGATCTCCATGGCGCGGATCTTGGGGGCGCCGGTGATGGAGCCACCCGGGAAACAGGCCCGCAGCAGATCGACTCCTTGCCAGCGTGCATCCAGCTCACCGTGGATGGTGGAGACCAGATGATGTACCGCCGGAAACGACTCCACCGCAAAGAGATGAGGCACGCTGACCGAGCCAGGCCGGCTGACCCGACCGATATCGTTGCGCAGCAGATCAACGATCATCAGATTCTCTGATCTGTCCTTGTCGGCTTGCGCCAGCTCCCGCGCGACTTGCCGATCGGTGGCCGGATCAGGGTGGCGAGGGCGAGTGCCTTTGATGGGTTTGGTTTCGATATGGCGACCATCAAGCAGCAGGAACCGCTCGGGAGAGAGGCTCAGCAGCGCACTATCCGGCAGGCGGATAAAAGCTGAGAAGGGGGCCTTGTTGGCGGTGGCCAGCAGGCAATAGGCCTGCCACTCATCCCCCTGATAGGGGGCGCTGAAACGTTGGGTCAGGTTGATCTGGTAGCAATCCCCCGCGGCGAGATATTCCTGAATGCGGGCAAACTTCTCGCCATACTCGGCGCGGCTCATATTGCTCTGCCACGCCCCCTGCAAGGCAAAAGCGGGGGCCGGTTTGGCCTGCTGCTGTTCAAGCCAGGCCAGCCGGTTGGCAAGGCCCGCTTTATCCCCCCAGTGCACCAGCTGCCAGTCGCCAGTTGCCACATTGCGCAGCAGCGCCCAGTCGTAGATGCCTACAGCCATGTCCGGCACCGCGATATCGGCGGCGGCCTGCACTGGCAGTCGCTCGAAGCGGCGGCCGAGATCATAGCCAAACAGGCCGAGGGCACCGCCGATAAAGGGTAGGTGAGTGGCACACAGATCCAGCTCCCCCAGCAGCTGTCGCTGGGTATGGGCCAGCAGGGCGAGGGGATCTTCGCTGTGTTCGCTGCTCTTACCATGCCAGGTGAGAGTGGTCACCTCGCAACGGGTTTCGAGGGTCGCCAGCGGATCGGCAGTGATGATATCAAAGCCGTTATCGGCACCGAGTGGTCCCGCCGATTCCAGCAACATGGCCCACGGCTGATGTTGCAGGCGGGCAAAAAGCTGATGGAGTTCAGCACTATGGTCTAGATGATGGATATGAAGTGTTGGCGTCATTTTATGTTACACAGGCAACAGTTTGGTTCCCGAACCCTAGTCGGTGCTGGTGGGCAAGCGTATCATAGGTGTCGGTGACTTAAGAAAAAACTGCCGTGTCGTTCGTTTTTTGCTGGTTGATAGTTTTTAGCCAGCACGTCAGCACGGCCCATCATATGGAAGCCCTTGCCCTGCTCCGTGGCAGAGACAAGGACCAGTGAGGATGATATGAGCATTATAAAAAAACAGGATTTCATCGATTCTATCGCAGATGCCCTCCAGTACATCTCCTATTACCACCCGTTGGATTTTGTTCAGGCTGCCAAAGCGGCGTATGACCGTGAAGCCAACCCGGCCGCCAAGGATGCGCTGGCCCAGATCCTGATCAACTCCCGCATGTCCGCCGAAGGTCATCGTCCGCTCTGCCAGGACACCGGCATCGTGACCTGTTTCGTCAAAATTGGCATGCAAGTCCAGTGGGACAGCGACATGACAGTGCAGGAGATGGTGGACGAAGGGACACGTCGTGCCTACACCAATCCTGACAACCCGCTGCGCGCCTCCGTGCTGGCCGATCCGGCCGGCAGTCGCAAAAACACCAAAGACAACGCCCCTGCCGTGGTGCATATCGACATGATCCCCGGCAACAAGGTGGAAGTGAGCATCGCGGCCAAAGGCGGCGGCTCCGAGAACAAATCCAAGATGGTGATGCTCAACCCCTCTGACGATATCGTCGAGTGGGTGCTGAAAACCGTGCCGACCATGGGCGCAGGCTGGTGCCCGCCCGGCATGCTGGGCATCGGCATCGGCGGTACCGCCGAGAAAGCGGCGGTACTGGCCAAAGAGGCCTTGATGGAGCATATCGACATTCAGGAGCTGATTGCCCGTGGCCCGCAAACCACAGAAGAGAAGCTGCGGGTCGAGCTCTACGACAAGGTCAACAAGCTGGGGATCGGTGCCCAGGGTCTGGGCGGTCTCACTACCGTGCTGGATGTGAAGGTGAAATCTGCGCCGACTCATGCTGCCTCCAAGCCGGTGGTGATGATCCCCAACTGCGCCGCGACCCGTCACGTTCACTTCGAGCTGGATGGTTCAGGCCCCGCCGAACTGACTCCGCCGAAACTGAGCGACTGGCCGGAGATCACCCGTGAAGCGGGTGGCAACGTGCGCCGCGTCAACGTCGATGGCATCACCAAGGCCGAACTGGCCAGCTGGAAGAGCGGTGATACCGTGCTGCTATCGGGCAAAATCCTTACCGGTCGCGATGCAGCCCACAAGCGTATCGCCGACATGCTGGCCCGTGGTGAAGGGCTGCCGGAAGGGGTCGATTTCACCAACCGCTTTATCTATTACGTTGGCCCGGTTGATGCGGTGCGTGACGAAGTAGTTGGCCCGGCTGGCCCCACCACCTCCACCCGGATGGACAAGTTCACCGACATGATGCTGGGTGAAACTGGCCTTATCGGCATGATCGGCAAATCCGAGCGTGGCCCGAAAACCGTCGAGAGCATCAAGCAGCACAAGGCTGTCTATCTGATGGCGGTCGGCGGCGCCGCCTATCTGGTGGCCAAGGCCATCAAGAAGGCCCGCGTGGTGGCCTTTGCCGATCTCGGCATGGAAGCGATCTACGAGTTTGAAGTGGAAGATATGCCGGTGACCGTTGCGGTCGATTCCGAAGGCAACAACATCCACGAAACCGGCCCTGCCTACTGGTCGGCCAAGATTGCCGAGCTGGATGGCAAACTCTCCTCCTGAGTGACCGTTTCCGCTGCCGGTTAATGGCATCGGCTTGTAAAGAAGGCGCGTCCATCCGGATGCGCCTTTTTGCTTTGGCTGGCCTGTTATGGGCTCAAGTTGGCTGTTTGCGGCAAGCGGGCATAAAAAAGGATGGCGTGACGCCATCCTTATCGTTGTGCTTGTGCTCTGGCAGCAGACAGTAGAGCAATCGCCCTTGGCTTTAGGCCTTTTTCAGGTAGGCGGCCACCAGTACGATCTGCACGCCGTTGACCTTGCCTTCGATATGGAGCGGGTTGTTGGTCAGACGGATGCCCTTGACCAGGGTGCCGCGCTTGGCGGTGAAACCGGCGCCTTTCACGTCCAGATCCTTGATCAGGGTGACGGAGTCGCCCTCTTGCAGCACGGCGCCGTTGGAGTCAACAGTCGGTACGCTGTCGTCATCTTCGTCAGCAATACCAGCTTCAGCCCAGGCCTTGGCTTCGTCTTCCATGTACATCATGTCCAGCAGATCCTGAGCCCATACTTCACCCTTGCCGGAGAGAGCTTTGAGCTGGCGCCATGCCATCACCTGCACCGCAGGCACCTGGCTCCACATGCTGTCGCTCAGGCAACGCCAGTGGTTGACCACCAGGGTATCCGGTTGTTCCAGCTGACCACGGCAGGTGTCACAGATAGCAACGCTGTGATCATCGTCGCTGGCGGGGGAGTGAGGCACCACGAAGGCGGTCAGCGCCTGCTCGGCGCTGCACAGTTCACACTTGGCGCCCGCGCGCGCTTGCAGAATGGCGTTGATGGTCATGTTGTTGGTCCCATAGCTAGTGGTAAAGCGACCCGCGTTGGGCGGGGCGCGTGAAAGAGGGGGCGGAATATAGCATAAAACCCCGCACTTTGTCAGGTCTGCCCTGGCTCACAAGGTTGGCTGTGCTGTTGCGCGGCGCTGATCGTTTGGTATTGAGAGTGCAATTTGAAGCGGGATCGCTAGAATGAGCCTCCTTTTTGACTGCAAGGCAGGGGCATTCGTGCTGGCTCAACGTTTTCAACAACTGGATCGACTGCTCACCCGCTACCGACGCTGGTGGCAATATCAGCCATATCATCATTTGACCATGGCCTTTGCCGATGAGGTGCCCGAACTGGCAACGTTGCTCAATGGGCTGACGCTGACCCAGTTGGCGGAGTTCGATGCGGATATGGATGCCCTCAGCAGTCTGCTTGCCCCCTGGATTGCCGAGGGAGCCGAGCTGCAGCAACTCAGTCAGCTTGCCCCGTTTACCCCTGAGCCAATCATTTGCAGCAAGGAGATGGCGCTGCATATGCCGGGGCGCAAGCAGGCCCAGATCGAGTCGTTCACCGCCTGTCTGCCTGCCCATCAGGGCCCCTATCTGGAGTGGTGTGCTGGTAAGGGACATCTTGGGCGGCTGGTGTCACTTCATCGACAGGCTCCTATCCTCAGTCTGGAGTTGCAAGGACAGCTTTGTGACGAAGGTCGGCTGCTGGCCGAGCGGGATGGCGCCAATATGACCTTTACCTGCGCCGATGCCTTTGCCCCTGAATCGGCGGCGCTGATCGCCCCCGAACATCACGCTATGGCACTCCATGCCTGCGGCGAGCTCCACACCCATCTGCTGGAGCGGGTGGCCGAGCGCGGTGCCCGCGGAGTGACCATCTCTCCCTGTTGTTACCACCTGATCCGTACCAGCCACTATCGCTCGCTGTCGGCCGCGGCCAGCGCCAGCGAGCTGGTGTTGAGCAAAGCGGATCTCAAGTTGCCGCTACAGGAGACGGTCACCGGCGGTGCGCGGATCGCCCGCTTGCGTGAGCAGGAAGTGGTGTGGCGTCTCGGGTTTGACTGCCTGCAGCGTCAGGTGCGTGGCATAGATGAGTATCTGCCGGTGCCCAATATGCAAAAGAGCCTGCTGACCGGCACCTTCGAGGCATTCTGCGTTTGGGCTGCTGAACGCAAAGGGATTGTGCTGCCCGCCGGGCTCGACTATCCAGCCTGGTTGGAGCACGGGGAGCGTCGCTTTGGTGATGTCGCCCGCATGGAGCTGGTGCGTCATCTGTTTCGCCGTCCTCTCGAGATCTGGCTGGCGCTGGATCGCGCGCTCTTTTTGCAAGAGCAGGGTTATCGGGTCGAAGTGGGGGAGTTCTGTGCCAAACCCATGACGCCGCGCAATATCCTGATCCGTGCCGTGCGCGCCTGACAGCGAGCTCTTTGTGAGCGTTATTTGAACATTGTTGATGGCTGACTGGTGAAGCGGGTCAGCCATTTTTTTTGCCACGAATAATTAATTGGTGACAGATCATCTGATCGTCTTTCGCCTCCCCATACGGGTGGCAAAACAGGCCAAAATGGTCATCGTTTGAGTTCTTTTATGTCGTTTTAGCTGCGTTGAGTAGCACAAGGTGAAATGGTTCACAAATTACGCGCATTTCTTAATTTTCATCGTGAATTTAGTTGTTGGAACACCTACTCTTGGAGCGCATTAATTCAAACAAGGACGATAAACATGTTCAAACCCAAGCGTTGTGCCTGGCTTATCGCTGCCGCTTGCGTATTGCCCAGCTATGCCGTAATAAGTGCAACCATGAATATTCAACCCGATCCACAAAATGCGGGAGGATATGTGATTGCGGCCCCGGATCTGGCCGCGGTGGAAAAGGCCAAGACGGCCAACCCCATGTATACAATATGGGCCAAGGCACTGGCCACCCGGTCAAATAAAATAGTCGATGCCATTGAACCGGGTCTGGCAAGCAATCCTGACAACGTAAAACGGGTTGAACGGGTATTTCCCCAATCTGAATGGGAATATTTAACCCAGATGGCCGCGCCGGAATATACCTATGTCCGCTTCTTGCGGGCCATCGGTAAATTTCCTGCGTTCTGCGGCGAATATAACGACGGGCGCGATTCTGATGCGATCTGTAAAAAATCCATTGTGACGGCCTTTGCCCACTTCTCTCAGGAGACCGGCGGCCATATTGCCAAGGAGAACGTCTCCGATAACCCGCTGGGGCTGGAGGAGTGGCAACAGGCGCTAGTGCATGTGCGGGAGATGGGCTGGTCAGAGGGACAGACCGGTTATACCACCGGCTGTGGCCAGAACGACTGGCAGAACAAGAAGTGGCCCTGCAGTACCGGACAAGGTTACTTTGGCCGCGGCGCCAAGCAGCTTTCTTACCACTTCAACTACGGGGCCTTCTCCGAGGCGATGTTTGATGGCGATGCCTCAGTGCTGCTCAACAACCCGGGGCTGGTGGCGGACTCCTGGCTCAACCTCGCTTCTGCCATCTGGTTCTTCCTCACCCCGCAGGCCCCGAAACCGGCCATGCTGCACGTGATTGATCGCACCTGGGTACCCTCCAAACGGGAAGCTGACGCCGGTATCGGCTATGGCTTCGGTACCACCATCAACGTCATCAACGGCGGTATCGAGTGTGGTGAACAGAACAAGGACAAAGGGCAGCCGGTCAATCGCATCCGCTACTGGGAAGGGCTGGCCAACCACTACCAGATCCCGGTCAAGGCGGATGAGAAGAACACCTGCTGGCAGCAGACTCCCTATGGCAGCCTCAATCTCAACGGCGCTACCGACGTGCTCTACACCAACTGGGATGGCAACTGGAAGTACTATCCTGATCGCCCGGGCGGTTACTCCTTCGAGTGTGAGCTGGTGGGCTTCCAGACCGCTTATTCTGCGCTGGTGCCGGGTGATTACGAGAAGTGCGTGACCAACTTCTACGGTTCCCACGCCAACTGGCCGAAAGTGCGGATCGTCGCCAAGCTCGATCCTGCCCCGGTCGATCCGGTTGACCCGCCCATTGATGGCCAGCCTGCCTGGGAGGCCAGCAAGGTCTATACCGCGGGCAACAAGGTGAGCTACAAGGGCGCCGTCTATCAGGCCAAATGGTGGACGCAAGGGGATGATCCCGCCAAAGGTGGCCCCTGGGCTGTGGTGGTGACCAAATAAGGTTGCCGTTGGGATCATGGTCAATCACCATGATCTATCGGTAGTGGAAACAAGCAGGCAGCAGGGAGGAGATATCTCCCTGCTTTTTACCCGTTATCGGCCTGTTGTCGCCCCATCAGGCGGGATCAGAAACGGTAGTTGAGACCGACACTGACCCCTTTGACATCGAGTCGAGGCATGGGGATATATTGGTACTCCGCATTGAGTCCGATACCCGAATCAAAGCGATATTGCCAACCCGCAGCGCCATAAAAACCGACCCCGGAGTTGCTCTGATCTTCCTTGTTGATCGTGTATTCGACTCTGTGGGCGTTGGCACCCAGTTTGGCATAAAAGCTGTTGCCGGAAGAGACCGGGAATTGTGCATACAAGGCAGAGCGGATCCCTTTGTAATGGATATCTTTTACGTCATTGAGGGTTGCATCGAAGAGGGCGCTGACTACGCCACCGGTACCAAACAATATTCCTGAATCGATACCGATATAATCGTTGAACATATAACGGTAATAGAGATCGGCAGTCATATTGTCACCGCCATCGGCCTGATCCCCATTTTGTGCTTTGAATGACTGGGTGCCATAGCCAAGGGTGGCGCCGACGATATGGGGAGAGGGGGTTGCTATCGCCACGGAAGAGAAGATCGCCGTGGCAACCACCAGGGGTGTGAATAACTTCATCATGCAGGTTCCAATTAAATAGCGTGGAATATGGCTGCGACGAACAGATTTATATGGGCTCGGGTGAGCTTGTCTTATATTCGCAGGCCAGTAGTGAGTGGCAATATCTCATATTGTCAGCGGGATGAATAATCAGAGCCCCCATAACCGTTATGATGGGAGGTGAGAGTGGTTATCTTCTGTCTGAACAATGGTGAACTGTGTCAATACTATCTGAAACGGGCGCTGATAAATCGCAAATTTCATTGGTTTTCTGCACTAATCAACTTAGTGTAACGGGATGTTAGGCTGGCAATATATGCCTTCAAACGTGGACTGGATGGTAAACAAGATGGTGATTTCTCGTGACGGTATATTAGAGGGGGGTTGCCATTGTGGTGCAATCCGCTACAAGGTGCTAGCTGCTCCCTTTGCTACCGATTTTTGCCACTGCCGGGATTGTCAGCGCACGACCGGCGCTCCGGTCGGCGCCTGGATGGATTTTCGGGTGAAACAGGTGCAATGGCTATGCGGCGTATTGACTGAGTACGCCTCGTCGGAGGCGATTCGACGCGGCTTTTGTGCAACCTGTGGCGCCACCCTCAGCTATCGCAGCATTCAATACCCCGAGTACCTGACGCTGGCTATTGTCTCACTTGATAACCCCGAAACGGTCGCACCAACCTATCACATCCATACCGTCAGCCAGCTCTCCTGGTTGCCGATCCAGGACGATCATCCCCGTTATCCGAAAGGGAAGTAGTTTTGCGATATTCCACGTAGAAAGAGGAGTACACCATGGAGCTGATAGTGATCCGCCATGGAGAGACTCACGCCAACGCCGAGGGGCGCTATCAAGGGGCGTTGGATATCGGGCTCAACCAAGATGGCGCGTGGCATATATGCTGACTGGCCGATGAGATGGTGACCACACTGGCCCCGTTCGATCGGTTGCTGGCGTCGCCCCTGCTGCGAACAAGAGAGAGCGCCGCGATCTTCTCACGTCAGTTGGGCTTGCCTGTGGAACTTGCTCCGGACTTTCGTGAACGGCATGTCGGCCTGTTCGAGGGGCTGACGCAGGCAGAGGCGAGAACACGCTATCCCGAACTGCGGGCACGCAACATCACCCGGCGCTGGGCTGAAGCTCCTCCTGGTGGTGAAACCATTGATGAGGTGATAGCCCGGATCTCGCAGGGACTCACGGAACTTGCTTCGACCATGAAAGGAGAGCGGATACTGCTGGTGGCGCACGGTGTGGTCGCCAAGGTGATCCGAGCCCTAACGACCGCCGGATTTGATGACTTCTTCGCGTGGCAGTTGCCCAACGGCGGCATGCTGGTGGTCAATATTGACTCCTTTATATCACCATTGCGATTCAAGCGACCGGTTGGGCAGAGTTAGTTTGTGCGCTGCTTTTTCTACTCTTCGATATCCAGCAACACCAGAATGGCGCTGTCGCCGCCCCATTCGCGGGGAGCCTGATGGAAGGCGCGCACATTGGGGTGCTGGGCCAGCCAGCTGGGAATGCGCTGCTTGAGAATATGTTTGCCGATGCCGTGCATCACCGAGGCGACGTGAATGTTTTCTTTTTGGCAGAGGGTGAGCAGGGCGGCCAGCTCCTGTTTTGCCTGCTGCTGGTTCATGCCGTGCAGATCGAGATAGATCTCCGGCGGATAAATGCCCCGCTTGAGCTTTTTCAGCTCAAATTTTGACACATCTTCCCGCACGTAACGGGTCGGCCCATCGTCGTCAAGATGGGGCTGATACTCATCGCTGAAATAGTGGTCAACCCCAAGCTTTTCGCGGGTTTCGCGCAATTCGCGTTTCTGCTTGACCGGGCGTAACTCGGCCCTTATGGTATCTTGCTTGATTTTCCGGGTACCTTTTATCGCATCGCGGAACAGCAGGGTTTCCTCGTCTGTCGGTGAGGGCGTTTTTTTCATCAGATGCTCATGTATTAGGTATGCGTCTTGCCCGCTAGGTAAACGGGGCTCGGGCCGGATATTACTCGACTTGGAGGTGGATTTGGACAAGATATTTATCGATGAGGTGGTTGCCGAGATGCACACCATCCAGGACATGTTGCGTTGGGCCATGAGTCGTTTCAACGACGCCGGGATTTTTTACGGTCATGGAACCGACAACGCCTGGGATGAAGCTGTGCAGCTGGTACTGCCCGCGTTACATCTGCCACCGGATGTAGACCCGGCCATGCGCCACTCCCGTCTCACCAGCAGCGAGCGTCACCGTATTGCCGAGCTGATAATCCGCCGCGTACAGGAGCGGGTACCTGCCGCCTACCTGACCAACAAGGCCTGGTATGCAGGTTGGGAGTTCTACGTGGACGAGCGGGTGCTCATTCCCCGTTCCCCCATTGCCGAGATGGTGGCCAACCGTTTCGCGCCTTTCCTCAAACATGAACCGACCCGGATCATGGACCTGTGCACCGGCTCCGGCTGTATCGCCATCATCATGGCCCACGAGTTCCCGGAAGCGGAAGTGGATGCCATCGACATCAGCATCGATGCGCTGAACGTGGCCGAGCGCAACATCAACGATCACGGGTTGGAGCAGCAGGTCATTCCGATCCGCTCCGATCTGTTCCGCGATCTGCCCGCGGGTGACAAGTACGATCTCATCGTCTCCAATCCGCCCTATGTGGATTCCGAAGATATGTCGGATCTGCCGGAAGAGTTCCGTCACGAGCCAGAGCTGGCGCTGGCGTCCGGTTCCGATGGCCTCAAGCTGACCAAGCGTCTGCTGGCCCATGCGGCAGATTTCCTCAAGGATAACGGCGTGCTGGTGGTCGAAGTGGGCAACAGCATGATCCATCTGGAAGCCCAGTTCCCCGAGATCCCCTTTACCTGGGTTGAATTCGAAAACGGCGGGCACGGCGTCTTTGTGATGACCCGTGACGAGCTGGTGCAGTATCAGGATCATTTCGCCATCTACAAGAACTAAGCAGGAGCGCGCATGGCAGGGAACAGTTTTGGTCAACTCTTTCGGGTCACCACCTTTGGCGAGAGCCACGGCCTGGCGCTGGGCGCCGTGGTCGATGGTTGCCCGCCAGGGCTGGAGATAAGCGAAGCAGATCTGCAGGGAGATCTGGATCGGCGCAAGCCGGGCACCTCTCGCTACACCACGCCGCGCCGCGAGCCGGATGAGGTGAAGATCCTCTCCGGGGTGTTTGAGGGCAAGACCACCGGCACTTCCATCGGGCTCTTGATCGAGAACACCGATCAGCGTTCCAAGGACTACTCCGATATCAAGGATCTGTTCCGGCCGGGTCACGCTGATTACACCTACCACCAAAAGTATGGTCAGCGGGACTATCGTGGCGGTGGTCGCTCTTCTGCCCGCGAGACCGCGATGCGGGTGGCGGCGGGTGCCATTGCCAAGAAGTACCTGAAACAGGTGCACGGCATCGAGATCACCGGTTTCCTCTCCCAGCTCGGCCCCATCAAGGCCGAGGCGTTTGACGCGGCGCAGATTGAGCAGAACCCCTTCTTCTTCCCCGATGCGGGCAAGCTGGAAGCGCTCGATCAATATATGCGCGACCTGAAAAAAGAGGGCAACAGTATCGGTGCCAAGGTGCAGGTCATTGCGCGCAATGTGCCGGTGGGCCTGGGTGAGCCGGTGTTTGATCGTCTCGACGCCGACATTGCCCATGCCATGATGGGCATCAATGCGGTGAAAGGGGTGGAGATCGGTGATGGCTTTGCGGTGGTGGAGCAAAAAGGCTCCGAGCATCGCGACGAGATGACCCCGGCGGGCTTTGCCAGCAACCATGCGGGTGGCATTCTGGGCGGCATCTCGTCGGGTCAGGATATTGTGGTGAGCATGGCGCTCAAACCGACTTCCAGCATCACTGTGCCGGGCAAGACCATCAATACCGAAGGTGAGGCAATCGAGATGATCACCAAGGGGCGTCACGATCCCTGTGTCGGCATTCGCGCCGTGCCCATCGCCGAAGCCATGCTGGCGCTGGTGTTGATGGATCACCTGCTGCGCCATCGTGCCCAGAATCAGGGGGTGTTGACCCGTACCCCACAGCTGCGTTGATCGCTCTTGCTGCACATCGACTGATCGCACCCTGTTCAGGGTGCTGGTTCGTCAACCAAATCAAAGGCGACCTTCGGGTCGCCTTTGTTCTTATGCTCTGCGGTACTTCTATCACTCGTCGGTTATCAAGAGTGATCAGCGTCCTGCGGATCGGCATCGAGACGGCAGTTGGGGGGAGAGAACTTCCCATGGTGTTTGGGCATAGCGTGAATGGCCTCGTTGACCTTGAGGAGCTGCTCTTCGCTCATGCTGTTTTTGGCAAACATCAGGCTGACCGGCTGATGGTGCAGCAACAGCTGACAACTGATAAACCCCTCGGCGCCCAATTGGGAGAGCCGATAGCGTGCATATTGCCACTCCATAATGATGCCATCGAGACGGCGGGCCAGCAGCAGTTCGATTAGTCGATCATCGGCATTGTACTCGGTCGCCCCCTTGAGGGCAGGACACTCGTCCATTTGATGAATGGGGCGAGTACCGCGCAGTTTGCCAATTTTGAGATCCTTGTTGTGGCACAGTTTGGACAAGGTATCGAGCTTTCCCCAGCGATCCTGATGGCCTGGAATCGGGTTATTACTCAACAGCACATAGGCGCTCTGGCGATAGGGTGCAGAGAAGCGGGCATACTTCTGCCGCTCCGGTAGTGGTAGTGCGGCCATCGCCACATCCAGCTGATCGTGCTCCACCAGATGGAGTGCCCGCGCCCAGGGGATCTCACGAAATTTGGGGGCAAAGCCCGCCTGGGTGAGGATCTGGCGAGTCAGGCTGACATCCAGCCCGTCCAGCTCACCCCTGTTGTTGATTTGACTGAAGGGGGGCCAGTGGCTCCAGGCCACGGTCAGGGTCTGACTGGCCTGCAGGGAAGGGGTCAGCAAAAGCAGCAGCAGGCAGAGCTTGGCCTGCCAGTTGCCGTGGGGACGATATTGCGTGCTCATAGCTTAACCTCGTTATTCTGCTTTTTGTTCTCTGCTATCCCGTGCGCCTGCGACCCGCGCATCACGATGGCGGGACAGGTAATAAGTTGTCAGTTAATAGTGTGGTGCGTGCTTCACTGGTCAACGGGATTATTCGGTGGAGAGCAGAGGGCTTTTCTGTGCGTGCTGGGAGGAGCATCACATTTTTCTCGTTTATCCGGCACAACTCCGTTAGACTGCGCCCCTATTCTTTCCCCTTTGCTCTGCTCCCCGGGGAAATCGTTGTGTTCTCAACAGGCCCGAGTCTGGCGAGATGGCATCGGCTCAGCAGAGGAGCCCCATCCCGGATTGTCGGCGCCCCTATCCCTAGCAGGTAACTATGAGTTTTACTTCCCTCGGTCTGGCCGAACCCTTGTTGCGTGCCGTTGCCGAACAAGGCTACGACACCCCGTCTCCCATTCAGCAACAAGCGATCCCCGCCGTTCTGGCTGGCCGCGATCTGATGGCGGCGGCCCAAACAGGGACCGGCAAGACCGCAGGCTTTACCCTGCCGATGCTGCAACGTCTGATGGAGAGCAAGCGCAAGGTCTCTCCGAACCGCGTCCGTGCGCTGGTACTGACCCCGACGCGCGAGCTGGCCGCCCAGGTGGGCGAGAGCGTGCGCAACTATGGCAAGCATCTGCCCCTGCGCAGCCACGTGGTATTCGGTGGCGTGAGCATCAACCCGCAGATGATGGCGACTCGCCGTGGTCTGGACGTGCTGGTGGCCTGTCCTGGCCGTCTGATCGATCTCTACAACCAGAATGCCGTCAAGTTTGACGAAGTGGAGATCCTGGTACTGGACGAAGCGGATCGCATGCTCGACATGGGCTTTATCCGCGACATCCGCCGCATCCTGACCCTGCTGCCGAAGAAGCGCCAGAACCTGCTCTTCTCCGCCACCTTCGCCGATGAAATTCGCGAGCTGGCCACTGGCCTGCTGGACAACCCGGCTGTCATTGAAGTTGCCCCGCGCAACAGTACCGCCGAGCGTATCGAGCAGCTGGTGCACCCGTGCGACAAGGCCAACAAGATTGCCCTGCTGAGCCACCTGATCTCCAGCAACAACTGGCAGCAGGTGCTGGTCTTTACCCGTACCAAGCACATCGCCAACCGGGTTGCCGAGAAGCTTGAAAAAGACGGCATCAGTGCTGCCGCCATTCACGGCAACAAGAGCCAGGGCGCCCGTACCCGCGCGCTGGCCGGTTTCAAGGATGGCAGTGTGCGCGTGATGGTGGCGACCGACATCGCGGCCCGTGGCCTCGATATCGACAAGCTGCCGCAGGTAGTGAACTTCGAGCTGCCGAACGTGGCGGAAGATTACGTGCACCGTATCGGTCGTACCGGTCGTGCCGGCGCGGCCGGTCACGCCATCTCCCTGGTTGCGGCCGATGAAGGCAAACTGATCAAAGCCATCGAGCGTCTGACCAAGCAGAACATCCCCTGCGAGCAGGTGGCTGGTTTTGAAGCCTCCCGCGAGACCCTCGACAACATCGCCCGTGGTATCGGCGCGCCGCTGCGCAAAGAGCCGCGCGATCCGAGTGAGCTGCGCCGTGCGCCGCGTCAGCAAGGTCAAGGCCAGCGTCAAGGCGCCGGTCGCTCCGGCAATGGCGCCGGTGCTAACGGTGGTGGCAATCGCACTGGCAACGGCGGCAAGCCCAAGCCGCAAGGTGGTCAGCGTCCGGCTGAGGGCGCTGGCAAACCGGCTCAGGCCCGTCGTCCCCGTCGCGCCAGCCATAACCAGTAAGGGCAAGGAGAGCCACTCTCCCGCTCTGAACGGTTAAACGAAAAGCCCTGCCATATCGGCAGGGCTTTTCTATTTCTGCTGTCCCGTCCTGAATATGGTTTACACATTTCCCCCCAATAAATGGAGAACCCGATGGGACAAGGTGTGAAACGGACACAGCGCGATTACTCGCTGACTTTTAAACTGGCACTGGTCGAGCAGATTGAAAAAGGCGAGCTCACCTACAAACAGGCTCAGGTGCGTTATGGCATTCAGGGCCGCTCCACCGTTCTGGTATGGTTGCGTAAACATGGTCGGCAAGATTGGAGCCAGGGGGCTTCTGTGCGCGCCGGCAGGAGCATCACCATGCCTGACCCCGACAACCAGACGCCCGAACAGCGCATCAAGGAACTCGAGCAACAGCTGGCGCTGATGAGTCAGAAGGCCCAGTTCTTTGAGGCCGTCGTCGATGTACTGAAGAATGAATACGGCGTCTCCATCGTAAAAAAGCGACCCGGCAAGTCCTCTCGCAGCGGCAAGTAGAGAGGCTGACCATTGTCAGGGCTTGCCTGTTTCTGGGGATAAGCCGGCAGGCTTACTACAAGCGCAATCGGGTTGCAGACTTGCGCCATGCACAAGCGCTGCACGTGGTGCGCTACGTGCGCCAGGTACGATTACGCCAGCCACAGGTGGGTACCCGCAAGCTGCATTATCTGCTTCAGGGTCAGGATGATGCCTGGCTCAAGGTCGGGCGGGACAGGCTGTTTCGGATATTGGCCGAGTACCGCTTGCTGGTGCAGCCCAGGCGGGCGTATCACAAGACCACCCACAGTTTTCACCGTTTCTACCGTCATCCCAACTTGCTCAAGGCGGGGCCGGAGCAGGTCACGCCGGTGGCACCGGAGCATGTCTGGGTCGCCGACATCACCTATCTGCCAGCCAGGAGCGGGCCGCTGTACCTGAGCCTGGTGACGGATGCTTACTCACGCAAGATAGTGGGCCATCACGTGCACGAGGGGATGCACGCCGAGTCGGTAGCGATGGCGTTCAGGAAAGCGCTGAAGCAACGGCGTGGCGGCGGGGAGCTTATCCATTACTCAGACCGCGGAGTACAGTATTGTTCTGGCCTGTATCAGTCATTACATGAACGGTACGGGGTGAGATGCTCGATGACCGATGGTTATGACTGTTACCAGAATGCGTTGGCGGAACGGGTGAACGGGATTTTGAAGGGAGAGTTGTTGTTGCAAAGCCCACAGGACCTGGCGCAAGCGCGGGAAATGGTGCGTGAAGCTGTGGATATTTACAACGAGGAGCGGCCGCATCATGCGTTGAAATACAGAACCCCCGATGCGGTACATAGGGGGTTCTGAGTAGATAAATGCTAGTTGAAAATGTGTAAACCTATTTCAGGACTAGACATGCTTCTGCAGCTCCGCGTTTGGCTGACCTGCTCTGGTCAGGAGAGCAGGGCGGTGAGCAGGAGACAGGCAGCACTCAGCAAAATGACGGTGAAAGTCAGCCCCATTCCCACTATTCGATAGCGGAAATTCTCCGGCGTGCGGCTCATGCCGAAGGCGTGACAGAGGCGACCAAGCAGCAGGGCACTCCCTAGCAGATGAACCAGCCAGGGGGCATGGCTGCCGGTTTCGACGAAATAGATGAGCAGCAGGGCGAGGGGGACATACTCGGCAAAGTTGGCGTGCACCCGCATGGCCCGCAGCATGGCGGGATCATCGCCATGGCCGAGCGCCACTTTCTGGCGGTGACGGGTGCGAATGGTGCGTACGCTGAGCAGGACAAAGAGCAGGGCAAGCAGGGCTGCATAGATGGGCAGTATGGTCATGGCGTAGGGCTCCCGAGGTGATGGATAAGCATGGATCTGTTGCGCGCTCAATGGCTTGCCCTTGAGGGTAGCAGTAAAGGGGGCTCGGCCATGGCGCCCAAAGCACCCTTGCCGGATAAAAAAGCCCCGCCAGTCTGGCAGGGCTTGTTGTCTGGTTTTAGGTGGCGTGCTCTGTCAGCTGCACTTCGCCAGTCAGGCGCCGTAGGGGAGAGAGGAGTGGTGCAGCACGATGCGCACCTTGCCATCATTCCCCTTCTTGAAACCCCAGCTCTTGTCGACCGTGGTCTCCTTGTTGTCGCGATCCACCAGATGCACCTTGCCCATGGTCAGCGCCATGTTGCCGTTGATATAGACGGCGGCATTGTCATAGCGGTAGCTCTGCCAGTTTTTCAGGGCAAAGCCGCTATCTGCCGGATAGGCGCTGTTGTTGCCGACAAAATAGGCCAGCGCCCCCTCGCGGGTGGTGCGAAAGGTCTGCTCACCACCGGCGAGGGTGGGTTTGAACAGTACCGGCCCCTGCTGGTAGCCATAAGCGCTGTCGAGTACCGCCTCGGCGGTGGCTTTGGCGCGCTCAATGCCGCCGGCCCGATAGTCATCGCTGATCTTGATGAGCGCCGCGCCCCAGGCATCCTGCGCCGCCTTGATGTCGGCCTCGGTGATATTGTTGTTGGTGATTTCGGCCGCGCTGAGGGCGCCGCTGGCTGCCAGCAGAGCAAGGGCAAGGGAACTCTTCGTGAGATGCAACATCATTGTTTTCAGGCTCCTGAAAGCGATAAACGAGGGGGCAGTGTAGCGAGCGGGCATGAACGGGTTTTGAACTGTCCGTTCAGGCTTCGGTGGCAAAAAAGATTGTATAAAACACGGTTCTTGGCGGTTTGTTCTGTAGTGCCCCGATCAGCGGATGGGGGTCAGCAGGGCCGAGAAGTAGCGCTCCTGCATCTGCTGCCAGCGGCCGCTCGCTA
Organism: Aeromonas sp. 603757; assembly: GCF_049171255.1. Taxonomy (NCBI): domain Bacteria; kingdom Pseudomonadati; phylum Pseudomonadota; class Gammaproteobacteria; order Aeromonadales; family Aeromonadaceae; genus Aeromonas; species Aeromonas sp. 603757. Next base: position 80,567 of record NZ_JAAKOE010000017.1, read on the forward strand.
TCAGCTGCTGCTGGGATTGGACAAGGGCGGCGATATCGGCCTGGCGGCTCTTGTTGAGGTAGAGATAAACCTCGATATCTGAGACCCGTTTCCATGGTGCGGCAAGGGGGGATTGATTGGTGGGCAGTAGCCGGATCACCCAGTCGGTTCTGCCGCGCTGGAGCAGGGCGAGACCCTGCTTCTCATCGTTGAACCAGACGATGCGTCGACTGTCGAGATAGCGGCTGCACCACTGAATGCCGCGCAGGCAGCCAACCCGCTCCTGACTGGCGGGTGGCCAGCTGGCGTCCTGCTTGCTCTGGGCATAGATGGTCACTTCGCCAATCGCCGTGCCGACCGGGATCATATGCGGATGGGTCTGCTCAAAGCCCTTGATCCGGGCGATATCGCCAGCGATGGTGCTATCGGAATCAAGCAGCTTTTTGCAGCGGGCGCTGGTACAGGGGATAAAGGTAAAATCGACCCTGGCCTTGCCAAACCACTCCTCATAGAAGGGGCGCAGCAGGGGGATATATTCCACGGGCGCCGCCAGCGTCAGGGGCGCGCCCTGGGCAATCGAGTTCAGGCAAAACAGCAGCCACCAGCCAGCCCACTTCATACCTTGCTCCCCACTCCATTGCATATGGAAAAAGCGTAGCTGAAACGTCCTTTATCCCTCTTGTGCGAGGAGGGAATGGGCAGAATCATGGCAGCGTTGATAGCACAAAGCCCCGCCAAGTTAATTGGCGGGGCTTTGCTTTCAGTATCGGGGATTACAGCGCGGGCAGCAGCCCCATGCTGACGCTGATCTGGACGCCAACAATCAGCACGCCCATGGCGGCGGCCACTCCCAGCGCCACTACGCCACCCGGGGCGCGGTAGTGATGGGCAGGCGCCTGCTTGCGGCTCTGCCATACCAGCGCCACCGGCAGCAGTACCGCGAGGATCGCCAGCGCAATGGCAGCGTAGCCGAGGGCCATGATAAAGCCCTGCGGGAAGTAGAGGGCAAACAGCAATGGCGGCACAAAGGTGATAAGGCCAGTCTGGGTGCGGCCCTGCCAGTTGTCCTTGCGGCGGGTCACCTTGGCCATAAAGTCAAACAGTCCCAGCGTTACCCCGAGGAAGGAGGTGGCGAGCGCCAGGTCGGCAAACAAGTGCATCGCCTGATTAAACACAGGCCAGCTCACCAGTTTGCCGACGTTTGCCAGCAGGCTGTCCAGCGCACCACCGGTTTGCAGCAGGGCTTGTTGGCCGAGCAAACCAAGGATCGCTACCTGCCACAGCACGTAGAGGATCAGTGGCAGGGCTGAGCCCCAGACAAAGACCCGACGCAGCTGTTTTGGGCAGTCACCGAGGTAGAGCATCACGCTCGGAATGGAGCCGTGAAAGCCAAACGAGGTGAAGATGACCGGCAGGCCCGCCAGCAACAGGCCCTGACCCAGCGGCATCGAGAGCAGATGCTGCCCTTCGGTGCGGGGCAGCAGCAACGCCAGCACCACCACCATGATCACCAGTTTGACGGTGAACATCAGCCGGTTGAGGTAATCCACCGAGCGGGTGCCGACACAGACCATGCCGCCAAACAGCAGAGTAAAGGCCCAGGCGGCCTGCTCCTGGCTGAGGGTCATGCCCGCATCGGCCAGCGCCTGTGCCAGCAGGCTGCTGCCGCCGCTGATGTAGGCGGAGGCCAGCGAGTAGAACAACATCAGGATACAGAAGGAGGCGATGCGCTTGCCCCAGGGGCCGAGCAGATGATCCGCCAGCTGGTGCAGGTACCACTTGCCGGTGTTGAGGCTTGCCTCCACTTGCAGCATGGCGGTGAAGGCCATCAGGGCCCAGAGGCCGACCATCAACATCAGGGTGGCGGGGCCGCCGAGGGAGGAGGAGGCCAGCGGCAGGGCCAGCATGCCGGCACCTATGGTGGTGCCGGCAATCAACAGGGTACAACCCAGGGTTTTGGTATTCATGTTATCCATCCGAACGTAGCGGTGTCAGTGCAAACAGGCGATGTCAGCAGTGACGTCAACAAGAGGGGGCCAATTGGCGTTATCAGAAGGTGCCTCCGGTGATAGGGCCGGAGGCTAGCAATATCGGAACGGGAACATCTGTACCTAAAACCTGTCAGTTGTAAAAGATGGTTGCCACGTTAGCGGATCAAAATAGCGGAAACAACCCCCTTTATACGGATCTTGTGCTGGCTCGTAGCAATAAGTGGAAATAAATGATGACAGTGATGGCTAATTGCAGAAAAAAGCACCGAGAAAATGACTGGCAGGGGCTCATTGATACAGATCAGCCAAGTGGCAACAGTACGGATAAGGGAGCGAGGAGGCCGGTTGTTTAGTCGGCCAGACGGTAGAGAAAGCAAAGCGGGCGGGTAGGGGTGTTGGGGAAAACAATAAGGCTGCCGATGCTGGCAGCCTTATTGTCATCTGTTCGCTTTACCCACCCATTGACAGCAAATCGGGTCTGCTGCGGTCAGGTTAGCGACGGCGCTTGAGGGTGCGGCTCACATAGTGCAGCCCGCTCTGGTAGTCGCCGTTCACCGCCTTGAGCGCCAGCTCCAGCGCTTGGCTCGCCAGCGCGTCGTGCTGCTGGGGCAGGGAGTTGATGCCAAAGGGGAGGAAGTCAAGCAGGCGATCGTCCCCGAAGGTGGCCATGGCGAGCTGGCTCATATCGATCTCTTGCTCCAACAGGTAGTCGAGTACCCCCTCCATCAGGATATAGGAGGTGGTGATCAGCGCTTCGGGCAGCTGACCCAGCTGCTGGTGCAGATCTTTGATCAGGCGATACCCCTCAAGACGGGAGAAGTGATCCCCCTCGCACAGGTGGCGAGCCGCGCTGTGACTGGCGACCGCCTGCTCGAAACCGGCTTTGCGCTCCTGACTGATCGTGAGTGCTGGCAGCGCGGTGATCAAGGCGATATGGCACAAGGTCGGGGTGAGCAGGGAGCTGGTGAGATCAAAGCTTGCTTTCTCGTTTTCACTGGCGACGGTGACGAACTTGTCGGCGGCCATCGCCCGGTCGATGGCGAGGATCTGGCTGCCCTGCGCCTGCAATTTGCCGTAGAAGGGGTCGTCCGGCGGCAGGCAACTGGCCACCAGCAGGGCGTCCACATGGCGGCTCACCAGCATCTGTGCCAGCTCTTTTTCGGTGGCGGGCTCATCTTCCGAGCAGACGATGAGCAGCTGATAGCCCTGCGCCCGGGCCCCCTGTTCCAGCCGTTTGGCCAGTTTGGCGTAACTGGCGTTCTCAAGGTCTGGCAGGATAAAGCCCAGAGTCCTGGTCTGGCCGCCACGCAGGGAGGCGGCGCGGCTGTCCGGCTGGTAGTTATGGGCGGTGACAACGGCCATCACCTTGTCGCGGGTGGCCTGACTGATGCGGTATTGGTCGGCCTTGCCATTGATCACATAGCTTGCCGTGGTGCGCGAGACACCGGCGAGGGCGGCGATTTCATCCAGTTTCATCATATTGGCTCTGTTTGAGTTGCAAGGCCCACGGTCACTGCCGGGTGAGGGCACCGAAAAGTGTGCGCGGGATCATATCATTGAAAAGCACTCTTTGTGGGTACTTGATCAATTCGCTGAAACGATTCAGTCTGAGTGTAAGTGAAACGATTCAGCCTGTCAGCAACGAAGAGACCCAGTGGCCTGAAAATCAGGCTCCGATCACAGTCAACCGTGTTCGGGTCTATTGTCAGCTGGCGAGTTACCCGAATGTTCAATTGTGACGTACCGGCGCGGCCGGAACCTGATGGAGAGTCTCTATGTTGAAGTTGGCGCGAGAGCAGATCTTGCTGGGACAGTCGGTGGCGACCAAGTCGGACGCCATTGCCCTGCTGGCAGGCAAACTGACTGAAGCCGGTCTGGTGGACGCGGGCTATGTGGATGGGATGCTGGCCCGTGAAGCGCAGCATGCCACCTATCTTGGCAGCGGCATCGCCATTCCCCACGGCACCACCGACACCCGTCATCTGGTGAAGAACACAGGCGTCATGGTGGCCCAGTTCCCCAATGGTATCGAGTGGGACGAGGGGCAGATCGCCTACGTCGCCATCGGTATCGCCGCCAAGTCAGACGAGCATCTGGGCATCTTGCGCCAGCTCACCCATGTGCTGGGTGACGAGCAGGCGGCAGCCCAGCTCAAAGAGGCCACCGATGCCGACACCATCATCAACATCCTGACTGGCGCCACTGCCGCCAAAGAGGTGCAATACCTGACTCTGGCTGACTTCCCGGCCGATGATCGCGACCAGCTGCTGCTGGGAGCAGCCGCCCGCGCCAAATCGGCGGGCTGGGGCGATGCCGCCATGGTGAGCGCCCTGCTGGCAAGCGACCCTGCTTATCTGGGTGAGGGCATCTGGCTGGCTCGGGCGCAAGCGGCCCAGACTGGCTGGGTGCTGGCAACGCCCAGCAGCGAACTTCGCGCAGGGGAGCTGCCGGTCAGCGCCATGCTGCTGCTGTGCGCCGCAGATAGCAGCCATCTGCCGCAACTGGAGAATCTGGCCAAACTGGCGGCTGCCGGCCAACTCGCTACGCTGGCGAGCGGCGAGGGACTGGCCATGCTGCAAGCAGGCCCCGCGAGCGGTCTTTCCGAAACCTTCACCATCATCAATCCCCACGGCTTGCACGCTCGTCCCGGCGCCATGCTGGTCAAGGTGGCCAAAGAGTTTGAATCCGACATCCGGGTTGCCAATCTGGATGGCAGCGGCGAAGCGGTTTCCGCCAAGAGCCTGATGAAGGTGATCGGCCTTGGGGTCAAGTGCGGGCACCGTCTGGCGTTTCGCGCCGAAGGGGCAGATGCCGAAGCGGCTCTCAAGGGGATCGGTGAGGCGATCGCCGCTGGTCTCGGCGAGGGGGCACACTGATGAAGATTGTCACCATTACCCTCAACCCCGCCCTCGATCTCACCACCCGCCTCGAGGCGATGAGCCTTGGCGAGGTCAATCTGGTAAGCGAGGCCAACCTGCGTGCCGCAGGCAAGGGGATCAACGTCGCCATGGTGCTCAAGGACTTGGGCCGCGACGTAGGCGTCACCGGCTGGCTTGGCGCAGACAATGCGCAGAGCTTTGTCTCCCTGTTTGCTGAGCGGGCGCTGGATGATCACTTTGTCCGTGTCGCTGGCAGCACTCGCATCAACGTCAAGATCTCCGAGCAGTCTGGTCGGGTCACCGATCTCAACCTGCCGGGGCTCACCATCCAGCAAGGGGAGGTGAGCGCGCTGGAGCAGGCCATCGACGAGTTGGCACCTCACGCCGAGTGGTTCGTGCTGGCGGGCAGCCTGCCCAAAGGGGTGGCCCCCGATTACTGCGCCCATCTGATCCGCTTGCTCAAGGCCAAGGGCAAGCAGGTGATCTTCGATTGCAGCGGCGCGGCCTTAAGCGAAGGGATCAAGGCGGCGCCGACCCTGGTCAAACCCAATCTGGAGGAGCTGAGCCAGTGGGCGGGCCGCCCCATCAAGACGCTGAGCGAGCAGGCCGAGTGTGCCCGCGCGCTGCAGGCAAGCGGCATCCCCAACGTGGTGATCTCCAACGGCGCCGATGGCCTGATCTGGTTTGCCACAGATGCCGTTTGGCAAGCCATTCCGCCGCGGATGCAGGTGGTCAGCACGGTCGGTGCTGGCGATTCCCTAGTGGCCGGTCTTGCCCATGGTCTGAGCCTTGGCTGGGCACCGGAGCAGACCCTGCGGCTGGCCACCGCCGTCTCGGCCTTGGCGGTCAGTCAGGTAGCGGTCGGCTTTAACGATATCAATGTGCTCAACCCTTTACTTGAACAGGTGCGCGTAGAGCGTCTGGATGCGCTGGCACCGGTTCAGTGCAATACCCTCTCAATGGAAAACTCAGGAGATGCCCAATGAAAGCAATCTTGGTTACGGCTTGCCCGGCGGGCATTGCCACCAGCTTTCTCGCTGCAAAACGGATAGAACAGCAGGCCAAACTGGCTGGCTGGGAACTCACCCTCGACGTCGGCTCCAGCGTGCAACCGCGCCAGATCCCCTCAAAAGAGCAGATTGCCGCCGCCGATCTGGTGCTGGTTGTCGCCAGTGCTCCGGTGGATCTCGCCGCCTATGACGGCAAGCGGGTCTATCAGGGCAGCATGGATCTCGCCCTGCAGGATCCGGCTGCCTTGCTGGAAGCCGCAACCAGCGGCGCCAGTGTTTATCGTCATCAAGCCGCCTCCATCGTTGCCAATGCTGCCGCCAAACCGGCCGCCGCTGGCAAGCGCATCGTGGCAGTGACAGCGTGCCCGACTGGCGTTGCCCACACCTTTATGTCGGCAGAAGCGTTGGAGACCATGGCCAAACAGCTGGGTTACCAGATCCGCGTCGAGACTCAAGGCTCGGTCGGTGCCCAGAATGCCCTGACTGCCGAGGAGATTGCCGCTGCCGATCTGGTGTTCCTCGCCACCGATATCGAGGTGGACATGGCGCGCTTTGACGGTAAGCCGGTCTATCGCACCAGTACCGGTGCGGCGCTCAAGAAAACCCGCGCCGAGCTCGACAAGGCGTGGAGTGAGGCTAAAACCTATCGCCACAGCGGCGCCAGCCAGCCCAAGAAAGAGGAAAAAGCAGGCCCCTACAAGCACCTGTTGACCGGCGTCTCCTTCATGCTGCCCATGGTGGTGGCGGGTGGCCTTATCATTGCGCTCTCGTTCGTATTCGGTATCGAAGCGTTCAAGGTGGAAGGCACTCTTGCCGCCGCGCTGATGAAGATCGGTGGTGGCTCAGCCTTTGCCCTGATGATCCCGGTGCTGGCCGGTTACATTGCCTACTCCATCGCTGACCGCCCGGGTCTCGCCCCCGGCATGATCGGCGGCATGCTGGCAAGCTCGCTGGGCGCCGGTTTCCTCGGCGGCATCGTGGCCGGTTTCCTGGCCGGTTACAGCGCCAAATACCTGAGCGACAAGGTGCGCCTGCCGGTGACCCTGGAAGCGCTCAAGCCGATCCTGATCATTCCGCTGTTTGCCAGCCTCTTTACCGGTCTGGTGATGATCTACGTGGTGGGTGGCCCGGTGGCCGGCATCATGAATGCCATGACCACCTTCCTCAACAACATGGGTTCTGCCAACGCCGTGCTGCTGGGTGTCATCATCGGCGCCATGATGTGCTTCGACATGGGTGGCCCGGTCAACAAGGCAGCCTACGCCTTCGGGGTTGGCCTGCTGGCCTCCAAAACCTACGCCCCGATGGCTGCCGTGATGGCCGCCGGTATGGTGCCGGCACTGGGGATGGGGATCGCCACTTTCCTGGCTCGCACCAAGTTCATCAAGGCGGAGCAGGAAGCGGGCAAAGCCTCCTTCGTGCTGGGTCTGTGCTTTATCTCCGAGGGGGCCATTCCGTTTGCCGCCAAGGATCCGATGCGGGTCATCCCGGCCTGTATGGTGGGTGGCGCCCTGACCGGTGCGCTCTCCATGCTGTTCGGCTGCGAACTGATGGCGCCCCATGGCGGTCTGTTCGTGCTGTTCATCCCGCACGCTATCAGCAACGTCATGATGTATATCGTGGCGATTGCCGCAGGCTCGCTGCTGACCGGTGTCTCCTACGCCATGCTCAAACGCGGCGAAGAGCAGGCCAAGCTGGCCACGGCATAAGCCTCGCCACCCGGCAAGACGTCATAACCAAGAGCGGCCTGTGGGCCGCTTTTTGTTTTGTCGGGAGGATAGGTAACCTGTGAGGGGAAGATAGGGAGTGGTTAAAACTCCCAGCCTTGTTGTTCTGGCAACTGGGGTTGCGCTCCTTCCAGCGCTTTGCGCCGCGCAGCCTCAACCCGCGCCTTGCGGGCGCGACACAGACGCATTACATCCTGTTGCTGGGCCGGGCTCATTTTCTGCCAGTTGAAACGCTCCTCGCGATTGCGCAGGCATCCTTTGCAATAGCCCTTGTTGTTCACCTCGCAGACCCCGATACAGGGGCTCTGCAACGGGAATATTTCGAGCTGTTCCATCCATTACCTCGCATATCCTGTCACCTTGTTATAACCCAGCATCCTCCCTTTGGAGAAATCTCTCTTCAAGTGATTGATGTCGTTTGCTTTCCCCCTGCAAATTTGGCATCTTGCCGCCGAGCAGGACTCTTGGTGTTAAATGAGGACATATGAACAAACACGGATTCTGGCTGACCGCGATAGTGCTGGGGTTGGCCGGGTGTGCGGGTAACTCTGACAAAGCAGAGGTGCCAAAAAAACAGACTGATGACAGATGTTTTCTCAACTGCGAGGTGCCGGAAAATCTGGGCAAGCAGTATCTGGACGGTACCTTGCCGGGGGATCTGGTGCGGGTCGAGCGGGTCAACAGTCGTGCCAGTGCCGATTACAGCAAGTTTGGCCCCCAGAGTCGCATTGTCATGCAGCGTTCAGGGCGGATGGCGAGCCGTTATGGCGAGCTCTATCACCAGCTCTCCCGCTGGGTGGCGGGCGGCGGCAATCCTGCCGACATCACCCGTTACGGTATCAGCCTGGCTCAGCTGGGCGGCGCCGATCGCATGGGTAACGTGCTCTTTACCGGCTACTACTCGCCGGTGCTGGAGGTGCGTCACCGCCCGGATGCCGAGTATAAGTACCCCATCTATGCCATGCCCAACTGCGGCAGCCGTTGTCCGACCCGGGCACAGATCCACCAGGGCGCCCTTGCCAACCGCGGGTTGGAGCTGGGTTACAGCAAATCCCTTATCGACAACTTCCTGATGGACGTGCAGGGATCGGGCTTTGTTCACTACGGTGACGACGATAGGCTGCAATATCTGGGTTACAGCGGCAAGAACGGCCACGGCTATGTGAGCATTGGCCGGGTGCTGATTGACCGCGGTGAAGTGCCCAAGGAGCAGATGTCGATGAAGGCCATCAAGGAGTGGGCCAACCAGCAACCTGAGCACAGGGTCAAGGAGCTGGTAGAGCAGAACCCCTCCTATGTCTTCTTCGAGCGTCGCCCGACTAATGATGTGATCGGTGCCGCCGGTATCCCGCTGCTGCCGCTGGCGGCCGTCGCTGCCGACAAGACCCTGCTGCCGATGGGTACCCCGATCCTGGCCGAAGTTCCCTTGCTCGATAAAGAGGGCAACTGGACCGGCAAGCACCAGCTGCGCTTGTTGATTGCGCTGGATGTGGGCGGGGCGGTGAAGAAGGGTCACCTCGATCTCTACCACGGCATGGGTGAGAAGGCAGGTGTCGCGGCCGGTCACTACAAGCACTTTGGCCGGGTCTGGAAGCTGGGCCTGCACCACGGGCCGACTGCTGCCCCCTGGTTGTAATACTCTGAGGGTTTGGGCGTCTGTCATCGGGCGCTCGAGCAAAGATGAAGAGACAAAAAAGCCGCCGGATTGCTCCGGCGGCTTTCTATTTTGTGCGAGTTGCCAGTCTGTGGCTGCGTCAGCTCTTCTGGATATCCAGCCGGATGGCGCCGACCGGTGTGCAGCAGCAGGGGAGGCACTCCCCCTGGGCGACAAATGCCAGCGGCACATTGGGGTAGTGCACCTTGCCAGCCATCAGCGGAGTGCGGCAGGCGCCGCAATAGCCGCTGCGACACTGGAACTCCACATGATGACCATGGCGCTCCAGGGTCTCCAACACACTTTCGCCGGGATGGGCGTGCAGCACGGCACCATCCCGGGTATGTACCCGTGGTGCCACGACCGCCTGCTGTTCGGCAGCAGCGTGCGGGGCAGGGGTCAGCGTGTTGGTGGCGTCACTCACAGCTCGAAATCACCCAGGTCATCGGCATTTACTTCGCTGTCGATCTGACCCACCAGATAGGAGCTGACCTCCACCTCTTGCGGGGCGACCTGCACGTTATCGGACGACAGCCAGGTGTTGATCCAGGGGATCGGGTTTTGCTTGGTGCCGGCAAAGGCTGGCTGCAGGCCGACCGCGGCCATCCGCAGGTTTGTGATGTACTCGACATACTGGCAGAGGATGTCTTTGTTCAGGCCGATCATGGAGCCGCCCTGGAACAGATACTCGGCCCACTCTTTCTCTTGAATGGCGGCCTCTTTGAACAGGTCGAAACAGGCTTGCTCGCACTCCAGCGCGATCTCGGCCATCTCCGGGTCGTCCTGACCGCTGCGCATCAGATTCAGCATGTGCTGGGTGCCGGTCAGGTGCAGCGCTTCATCGCGGGCGATCATCTTGATGATCTTGGCGTTGCCTTCCATCAGTTCGCGCTCGGCGAAGGCAAAGGAGCAGGCGAAGCTGACGTAGAAGCGGATCGCTTCCAGCGCGTTGACGCTCATCAGGCAGAGATAGAGCTTCTTCTTGAGCTCGCGCAATGTGATGGTCACTTCGCGGCCCGCGACGGTGTGGGTACCTTCACCGTGCAGGTTGTAGAGGGCGGTCGCTTCGATCAGGTCGTCGTAGAAGTGGCTGATGGAGCCGGCGCGCTTCAGGATCTGCTCGTTGGTCACGATGTCGTCGAACACCTGGGCGGGGGTGTTGACGATATTGCGGATGATATGGGTGTAGGAGCGAGAGTGGATGGTCTCCGAGAACGCCCAGGTCTCAATCCAGGTTTCCAGCTCCGGAATGGAGACTAGCGGCAGCAGTGCCACGTTGGGGCTGCGCCCCTGAATGGAGTCCAGCAGGGTCTGGTACTTCAGGTTGGAGATGAAGATGTGCTGCTCGTGGGGGGGCAGGGCCTGATAGTCGATGCGATCACGGGAGACATCCACCTCTTCCGGGCGCCAGAAGAAGGAGAGTTGCTTTTCGATCAGCCGCTCGAACACTTCGTGTTTTTGCTGGTCATAACGGGCTACGTTGACCGATTGGCCAAAAAACATCGGCTCTTTGAGCTGGTCGTTTTGGGTTTGGCAGAAAGTTGAATAGGCCATGGTTACCAGAATGTCTGTATGGAGAAAACAGGAGAGCGGGAGCTTGTCGCTCCCGCCCGGTTATCAGATCTTGCCGTGACTTAGATTTTGCAAGCCCCGCCAGCACAACCGTCATCTTGCAGGTCGGTCTGGGTGTCGTCTGCACCATCACGGGTGTTGTGATAGTAGAGGGTCTTGAGGCCGTATTTGTAGGCGGTCAGCAAGTCCTTCAGCAGCTGCTTCATCGGCACCTTGTTGCCTTCGAAACGGGCCGGATCGTAGTTGGTGTTGGCGGAGATCGCCTGATCCACAAACTTCTGCATGATACCGACCAGCTGCAGGTAGCCGTCAACGCTCGGTTGCTTCCAGAGCAGTTCGTATTGATCTTTCAGGCGATCATACTCGGGCACTACCTGTTTGAGAATGCCGTCTTTGGACGCCTTGACCGAGACCAAACCGCGCGGCGGCTCGATACCGTTGGTGGCGTTGGAAATCTGGCTGGAGGTCTCGCTCGGCATCAGGGCGGTCAGGGTGGAGTTGCGCAGACCCACGGATTTGATCTCTTCGCGCAGGCTTTCCCAATCCAGATGCAGCGGCTCGTTGCACAGCGCATCCAGATCCTTCTTGTAGGTGTCGATGGGCAGGATGCCCTGGGCATAGGTGGTCTCGCCAAACAGCGGGCAGGGGCCGAATTCGCGGGCCAGCTGCACGGAGGCTTTCAGCAGGTAGTACTGGATCGCCTCGAAGGTGCGGTGAGTCAGCGCCAGACCGGAGCCATCAGAGTAGCGGGCACCGTTCTTGGCCAGGTAGTAGGCGTAGTTGATGACGCCGATACCCAGAGTACGGCGACCCATGCTGCCACGCTTGGCGGCGGCAATCGGGTAGTCCTGATAGTCGAGCAGGGCATCGAGGGCGCGCACGGCCAGATCCGCCATCTCTTCCAGATCTTCCAGTTTGTCGATGGCACCCAGGTTGAAGGCAGAGAGGGTGCACAGAGCGATCTCGCCGTTCTCGTCGTCGATGTTGTTGAGCGGCTTGGTCGGCAGCGCAATCTCGAGGCAGAGGTTGGACTGGCGTACCGGCGCCACGCTCGGGTCGAACGGGCTGTGGGTGTTGCAGTGATCCACGTTCTGGATGTAGATGCGACCGGTACCGGCACGCTCTTGCATCATCAAGGAGAAGAGGTCTACCGCTTTCAGGGTCTTCTTGCGAATGGCCGGATCCTGCTCGTACTTGACGTAGAGCTCTTCGAACTTGTCCTGATCGGCGAAGAAGGCGTCGTACAGACCCGGCGCATCGGACGGGGAGAACAGTGTGATGTCACCGCCCTTGATGAGGCGCTGGTACATCAGCTTGTTGATCTGCACGCCGTAGTCCATGTGACGAACACGGTTCTCTTCCACGCCGCGGTTGTTCTTCAGCACCAGCAGGCTTTCCACTTCGGTGTGCCACAGCGGGTAGAACAGGGTGGCCGCACCGCCGCGCACGCCGCCCTGGGAGCAGCACTTCACGGCAGTCTGGAAGTATTTGTAGAAGGGTATGCAACCGGTGTGGAACGCTTCGCCACCACGGATGGGGCTGCCCAGACCGCGGATGCGACCGGCGTTGATGCCGATACCGGCGCGCTGGGAAACGTAACGCACGATGGAGCTGGCGGTGGCGTTGATGGAGTCCAGGCTGTCGTCGCACTCGATCAGTACGCAGGAGCTGAACTGACGGGTCGGGGTGCGCACGCCGCTCATGATCGGGGTCGGCAGCGAGATCTTGAAGGTCGAGACCGCATCATAGAAGCGCTTGATGTAGTCCAGACGGGTATCCTTCGGATACTTGGAGAAGAGGCAGGCCGCTACCAGAATGTAGAGGAACTGCGGGCTCTCGTAGATCTCGCCGGTGACGCGGTTTTGTACCAGATACTTGCCTTCCAGCTGCTTGACCGCCGCGTAGGAGAAGTTCATGTCGCGCCAGTGATCCATGTGCGCGTTCAGCTCTTCGAATTCGGCCTGGGTGTAGTCTTCCAGCAGGTGTTTGTCGTACTTGCCCATGTCGACCAGACGAGCCACGTGCTGGTAGAGGTGGGGCGGTTCGAACTGGCCGTAGGCCTTCTTGCGCAGGTGGAAGATGGCCAGACGGGCTGCCATGTACTGGTAGTCCGGGGTCTGCTCGGAGATGAGGTCAGCCGTCGCCTTGATGATGGTTTCGTGAATGTCGGCGGTACGGATACCGTCATAGAACTGGATGTGGGACTTGAGCTCTACCTGGGAGACCGACACGTTGTCGAGACCCTCGGCGGCCCAGTCCAGCACGCGGTGAATTTTATCCAGATCGATGGGTTCTTTGTGTCCGTTACGCTTCGTCACAAACAAGTTCATTGGCTGATGACCTTTAGTTGATTCCCGAAAAACCATCGCACAATGACACCACCCTGGCCCCGGCGATGTGCAGGTATTGGGTAGAGATTGTGCGATGAATCACAAGATGTAGTGTTATTTTAAGTTCGAGCTACAAGATAGTGAGGTCGGCTACGCATTGCAATGTGTGGATAACTGGCTTGCTGTGGATAAATTGTGGGTGTTGTTGTCTCTGTTAGTGGTTGCTCACAGTGAGCGGGTTTTCATTCGTCCGCTTCGTCAAATGCAAGCCTCCCGATCGAAGATGGAAAATTTAAATAACTTTTTTTGCTTGCGAAACGGGGGGCTTTTTACTAGCAAACGGCGGCTGATTATCCCTTATGCAACAAGGGTCAAAAGCTGTCCAGTTGTCGCAGCCGCGGGCTCAGCGTGGCAAGGGCTTTGCATCAGATGAGGGTGGTTTGTGGCCGCTTTGTGACGGCTGCGAGCTTGTCAAATGGGTATCTAACAGGCAGAAAGCTGCCTTTATTATCCATGAATAGACGAGTGATGGTGGCGCAGGTCGCGGAAGCGTAAAGGAAGAGATGCAAGGGGCGGAGAGTCTCTTCGCCCCGTTATCGCATATCAGCCGGTAAGGCTGCGCGTTACGCATTGGCCGTCAACTCATAGCGCAGCCAGTGGTGCAGGGCCTGCACGGTATCAAAGTGCAGATCGGCGCCCCACTGGGCGGGATCTTCCTCATCATTGAGATACCCCCAACCAGCGACCGCGGTGCGCATGCCAGCATTGCGGCCTGCTTCGATATCCCGCACATGATCCCCCACATAGAGGCAGTGAGCCGCCTCGACCCCCAGCTTCTCGCAGGCAAAGAACATGGGGGCGGGGTCGGGCTTGCGTACCGGCAGGGTATCGGCGCTGACAGTGACGCCGCAGCTGGCAAGCTCTGGCAGGGCTGCCAGCAGTGGCTCGGTGAGAAAGCCCGGCTTGTTGGTGACGATACCCCAAGGTAGCTGTTTCTCGTCGAGCCACTCGATAAGATCCACCATTCCCTCATAGGGACGGGTACCGACGCAGAGATTGGCCGCGTAGTAGTCGAGCAGGGCATTGCGCAGGCGCGTGGTCCCCAGCTCTTCAAGCAGTTCGTCGCCGAGGCCTGCTTTCAGCAGCCCGAGCGCTCCGTGGGAGGTGGTCTGACGAATAATATCGTCAGAGAGCGGCGCAAAGCCTTCGTTTATCAGCACGTGGTTGACGGCGGCCCCCAGATCCGGGGCTGTGTCGAGCAGGGTGCCATCCAGATCGAACAGTACACCGCGCAGGGGAAGAGGGCGAGAGGCGCTCATCAACCGTGCTCCGGGCGGACAAACTCCACCATATAGTTGACGTCGACATTTTTGCCGAGCTTGAACTGGTTGGTGAGGGGGGCGTAGTGGACGCCGCTCATGTCCCGCACCAGCAGGCCAGCCGCTTCCCCCATGCGACACAGTTCGGCCGGGGTGATGAATTTTTTGTGATCGTGGGTACCCTTGGGCACCATCTTCATCAGGTATTCGGCCCCGATGATCATCATCAGATAGGATTTGGGGTTGCGGTTGATGGTGGAGACAAACACCCGGCCGCCCGGGCGCACCAGGGTAGCGATGGCGCGCAGCACGGAGGCGGGGTCCGGCACATGCTCCAGCATCTCCATGCAGGTGACCACGTCATACTGGCCCGGCACTTCGGCGGCATGGGCTTCGGCAGTGATCTGGCGGTACTCGAGCTCGACACCCTGCTCCAGGGCGTGCAAGCGGGCGACGCCGAGGGGCTCCTTGCCCATGTCGATGCCGGTGACCTTGGCACCACGGCGGGCCATGCTCTCGGAGAGAATGCCACCGCCACATCCGATATCGAGAATGCGCTTGCCAAACAGACCGCCACTTTTGTCGGTGATCCAGTCAAGGCGTACCGGATTGATTTGATGCAGGGGTTTGAATTCACCTTCCATGTCCCACCAGCGGGAGGCGATGGCTTCAAACTTGGCGATTTCTGTCAGATCGACATTGGCATCACTGTTCATTTTTCGAAGATCCTGTGGCAGGGCGCCCGCTTCTGAGTCATGGGCGCAATCTATTGTCCTGGCGGGCATTATAACGGACGGACTTTGTCACACCAGCCCGATCTGATACCCGATTTGTGGCTTAAGGTATTTGGCTCAGTGTGTTACCATGTCGCGCTGTTTAAGCCAAAGAACAACTAATTAGGGATAAGGCTTTCTATGAGCGATCTGGCCAGAGAGATCACGCCGGTCAACATCGAAGAAGAGCTCAAGAGTTCCTATCTTGATTACGCCATGAGCGTGATCGTAGGACGAGCTCTGCCGGATGTGCGTGATGGCTTGAAACCGGTTCACCGCCGCGTTCTGTTTGCTATGAACGAGTTGGGGAACGACTGGAACAAGCCCTATAAAAAATCGGCCCGT
This sequence comes from Aeromonas sp. 603757, assembly GCF_049171255.1. NCBI lineage: Bacteria > Pseudomonadati > Pseudomonadota > Gammaproteobacteria > Aeromonadales > Aeromonadaceae > Aeromonas > Aeromonas sp. 603757. Next base: position 96,146 of record NZ_JAAKOE010000017.1, read on the forward strand.
GTGGTCGGTGACGTAATCGGTAAATATCACCCGCACGGCGATAGCGCTGTGTATGACACCATTGTCCGGATGGCGCAGGATTTCTCCATGCGTTACATGCTGGTCGATGGTCAGGGCAACTTCGGTTCGGTCGACGGCGACAGCGCCGCGGCGATGCGTTATACCGAAGTGCGGATGGCCCGCATCTCCCACGAGCTGCTGGCTGATCTGGACAAAGAGACCGTGGACTGGGTGCCGAACTATGACGGCACCGAGATGATCCCGGCGGTCATGCCTACCAAGGTTCCCAACCTGCTGGTCAACGGCTCCTCCGGTATCGCGGTGGGCATGGCGACCAACATTCCGCCTCACAATCTCACCGAGATTGTCAATGGCTGCCTGGCGCTGATCGAAAACGGCGACCTCACCATTGACGAGCTGATGACCTACATCACCGGCCCGGATTTCCCCACCGGCGGCATTATCAACGGTCGTTCCGGCATCGTGCAGGCGTACCGTACCGGTCGTGGCTCCATCTATGTGCGGGCCAAAGCTGAAGTGGAAGTGGACGAGAAGACCAGTCGCGAGACCATCATCGTTCACGAGATCCCCTATCAGGTGAACAAGGCTCGACTGATCGAGAAGATCGCCGAGCTGGTCAAAGAGAAGAAGATAGAGGGCATCAGTGCCCTGCGCGATGAGTCTGACAAAGACGGCATGCGCATCGTTATCGAGATCAAGCGCGGCGAGTCCGGCGAGATTGTGCTGAACAATCTCTACAAGCACACCCAGATGCAGACCACGTTCGGCATCAACATGGTGGCGCTCGATAACAACCAGCCCAAGGTGATGAACCTTAAAGAGATCCTTGATGCGTTCCTGCTGCACCGCCGTGAAGTGGTGACTCGCCGGACCGTGTTCGAACTGCGCAAGGCGCGGGATCGGGCGCACATTTTGGAAGGTCTGGCGGTTGCGCTGGCCAACATTGATCCCATCATCGAGCTGATCCGTCACAGCGCGACCCCGGCCGACGCGAAAGCGGGCTTGGTTGCCAAGGGCTGGGAACTCGGCAACGTGGCCGCCATGCTGGAAAAAGCGGGCGACGACGCGGCACGGCCAGAGTGGCTGGAGCCCGAGTTCGGTATCCGTGAAGGTCAATACTTCCTGACCGAACAACAAGCCCAGGCCATCCTTGACCTGCGTCTGCACAAGCTGACCGGCCTTGAGCACGAGAAGATCCTGGAAGAGTACCAATCTCTGCTGGACCTGATCGCCGAGCTGCTGCACATCCTGGCGAGCCCGGCTCGTCTGATGGAAGTGATCCGCGATGAACTGCTGGCTGTACGCGAGCAGTATGGCGACGAGCGTCGCACCGAGATCAGCATGTCCAGTGCCGAGATCAACATCGAAGATCTGATCACCCCGGAAGACGTGGTGGTCACCCTGTCTCACCAGGGCTATGTGAAGTATCAGCCGCTCTCCGACTACGAGGCCCAGCGCCGCGGTGGTCGTGGCAAGTCGGCCACCCGGATCAAGGAAGAGGACTTTGTGGAGCGTCTGCTGGTGGCCAACACCCACGACACCATTCTGTGCTTCTCCACCCGTGGCAAGGTCTACTGGCTCAAGGTTTACCAGCTGCCGGAAGCATCCCGTGGCGCCCGTGGTCGTCCGATCATCAACCTGCTGCCGCTGGAAGAGGGTGAGCGTATCACCGCTATCCTGCCGGTGAAGGAATATGACGCCGAGAAGTATGTCTTCTTCGCCACCGCCAACGGTACCGTGAAGAAGACCAGCCTCTCTGACTTCAGCCGTCCGCTCTCCTCCGGTATCCGCGCCATCAACCTCAAAGAGGGTGATGAGCTGATCGGGGTGGATATCACCGATGGCAGCAACGAGATCATGCTCTTCTCCGATGCGGGTAAAGTCGTTCGCTTCGCGGAAGGCAGCGGTCGCGCTGATGCCGATGTCAGCGATGACGTTGAAACCGACGACGATGCCGGCAACGACGATGATGGTAGCGACAACGGCGAAGGCACCGAAAGCAAGGGTACCTTCAAGGGTGTGCGTCCCATGGGTCGTACCGCAGCCGGTGTCCGTGGCATCAAGCTGGGCGCCGGTGACAAGGTGGTTTCCCTCATCGTTCCGCGCGGCGAAGGTGCCATCCTCACCGCCACCGAGAACGGTTACGGCAAGCGGACTGCGTTGGCCGAATACCCGACCAAGAGCCGTGGTACCCAAGGCGTTATCTCCATCAAGGTGGATGAGCGCAATGGCAAGGTGATCGATGCGATCCAGGTCGAAGATACCGACCAGATCATGCTGATCACCAACGGCGGTACCCTGGTGCGTACCCGTGTTGCCGAGGTGAGCGTCATTGGCCGTAACACCGGCGGTGTCCGTCTGATCCGTACCGGTGAAGACGAGACCGTGGTTGGCCTGCAGCGTATCGCCGAGAGCGACGAAGACGAGAACGACGCTTTGGCCGTTGACGGTGAGGTATCTGAAGGTACCGATACCGTGACCGGCACTGATGCGGTCGATGCTGGGGAAGCGGGCGACGAGTAATCGTCACCAGTTACCCGAGCAACGTCTCTGATCAAAAAGAGCGACCCAGGTGGTCGCTCTTTTTATTTATTTGCATTTTATGACTCTACGCTGCTCTTACGGCAGGCTCACTCCTGCAGCCACATTCTGGCGCTGCGGGCGGGAATGGCGACCCGTAACCACTGGCTCTGCACATTGACCACGGCACCTTGGTCGAGCACGTCACGATAGTTGCGATACCAGTTCATCTCGAACTTGGCGGTATCGAGCCAATACTCCTGCTCATAGTCGCACTTGTTTATGCCGACCAGCCCCTGTTTGCCCCGTTTGAACAGCACGAAGCAGTCACCGCTGCCGATCAGCTGCATGGGTTGACCCTGCACCGTATTGTGGAAGCGGATCATCTCCTTGAGATCGGCGCGCTGGTAGTAATCCTGCCAGCGCAGTCCATCCTTGGCCTGGGTTTCGCCGTGATCCGAATAGACCAGTGGCGAGCCACCATCGCGGCCGAGCAGGTAGGCATAGGCCAGCTTCTCGTCAGTCTGGCTCAGGATCTGATAGCGGAAGCCGTCGTTGGTGGGGATGTCGTGGGTCACGGCAAAGGTGACGGCACGACTGCCCGGTAGCGCCTGACCATAGGCGCCCGGATCCGCCAGCAGGTTCATGCTGCCACCGTAACTGAAGGCACCGCGCAGGGAGGCAAACAGCGGAAAGTCATAGGCTCCCTGGCCGCTGCTGTCGAGGTAGGGTTTGAGGAAGCGCTCGTAATCGGTGCTGCCTGCGCCCCCTGTGGTGATCACCTCGCCAAAGACATGCATCCCCTGTTTGATCTCGGGGGTGAACACGGCATTGATCTGGTAATCGCTCATGTGTTTGACCGCATCGACCCGAAAACCCTTGATCCCCATCCCCTTAAGCGCCTTGAGATAGGCCTGTTGCTGGCTCACTACCCAGTTGTTGGGATCCAGATCCGGCAGCCCCTTGTCACCGGCACCACCACAGAGTCGCCAATACTGGACATGACCCGGATCGCTCCAGTCGCTAATGCACCCTTCGGGATGAAAATCCTGACCGGAGAGGAAGTTTTGCCCGAGATCGCCAAACAGTTTCTGGCGCTCGAAATAGGCCGGGTTGCTGGCGTAGCTTTGCAGCAGCTCGTTGCCGGGATAGTTGAGATCGCTGCGTTTCCAGCTTTCGTTGGCCATGTGGTTGAGCACCACATCGGCATAGACGGCGATACCTCGCGCCTTCATGGCGGCGATCAGCTGCTCGAGATCCTGCTTGTTGCCAAGAGGGGAGTCGACAAGACGCAGATCCTGCGGCTGGTAACGAGCCCACCACTCGTTGCCTGATGACTTGAGAGGTGGTGAGATGAGTACCTGTTTGTAACCGGCTGACTTGATAAGATCGGCTTTGGCGGTCACTTCACTGTACTTCCAGTTGAAGGCGTGCAGTATGACGTCGGCGTGCGCCAAGGGGGCGATCAGCATGCCTGCGATCGCCCATATTCCCGCTGTGTGTTTCATTATTGTGTCCCTGTTTTTATAGATGCCTGAATGGGCAACTCAGCTTTGGCGGGAACAGAGTGAGCTGCAATCAACAACCTGCAGATTTGTGACCGCTTTCAGTATGATTTCGCCGAATATGTGAACTGTTTCGGCTTTTCCTCGCCACCGCCAGTTGCCTTTTTACAAGTGATTTTTTTGTCATTTCCCTGTCATTCCCAGCCGCTATCCTGCCAGGCGAGTGGTGCGTTGTTGCAATCACCTTCACCGTCAGGAGCTGCATATGACCAGTTGGATCACGTGGGAAATTTGGTGGAGCCGGGTATGGGGCGAGTCAGAGGTGCCGCTGTATGAAGAGGATGAGCACGAAGTGGCTCATGAACCCTCGCGACTACCGGTTGAAATGGTGCAGCAGGGTCGGGATCAGCGCGCAGGCTAAGGCGCTAACACAGCCTTTACCGGATTGCGCGATCTTGTGGCGACATGGCTACTTCGTTGGCCAATTTGGAAAATTAGGAAAGCGGGTTTTCCACAGGATGTATCGAGGCATATCTTCCTCTCGACCTCTTGGCAGGCAAGGGCTCTGTGCCTGATGCGTGAAGGGCGTGAGCAGGGGGATTAGAAGAGCGACAGCTGCTCCCCGGGGCGGATAAACCCATCCAGCCTGAGCTGAATATGGCGTTTGCCCAGATCAAGTCGTTTGCTGATAAGGCGAAAGCGCTGGGCCAGCAGATCGGCAAAGTGCCCCTCACCGCGCATGCGGGTACCGAAGGCGGTACTGTTGAGCCCGCCACCGCGGCTGGCTCGCAACTGATTCAAAATAGCCTCCTTCTGGCCCGGATAGTGGGTATCGAGCCAGTCACCAAATAGCGGCGCCAGCTCGTGGGGCAGGCGCAGCAGAATGTAATCGGCGCAGCTGGCGCCAGCCTCGGCAGCCGATTTGATGATCTGCTCCAGCTCCGGCTCATTGAGCCGCGGGATCATGGGGGCGGCCAGTACCCCCACCTGTATACCAGCGTTGGCCAGCTTTTCGATCACTTTCAAGCGGCCGGTGCCCGTGCTGGCGCGGGGCTCCAGCTGTCGCCGCAGGGTTTCGTTCAAGGTCGTCACCGATACCATCACCTGACACAGTCCCTCTCTGGCCAGCTCGGTCAACAGATCGAGGTCGCGCAAGATCATGGCGCTCTTGGTAATGAGTCCGACCGGATGGCGGTGGGCCAGCATCACTTCCAGCAACTGCCGGGTGAGGCGATAGCGCTGCTCGATGGGTTGATAGGGGTCGGTATTGGCGCCAATGAAGATGGTCTGTGGCTGATAGGCCGGTTTGGCAAACTCCCGACGCAGCAGATCGGCTGCATTGCGTTTAGCAAACAGCTTGCTCTCGAAATCAAGACCAGGGGAGAGTTCCAGATAAGCGTGACTGGGTCTGGCATAGCAGTAGATGCAGCCGTGTTCGCACCCCTGATAGGGGTTGATGGAGCGACCAAAGGGGACATCCGGCGAGCTGTTGTAGCTGATGATACTGCGTGCATCGATCTCCCGCACCTCGGTGCCAGGCACAGAAGAAGTGAAGGCGGCATCCCAATCGGACGATTGCCAGCCGTCATCGACCGCTTCGACAAGGGGGCCGCTAAAACGGTGATCGATATTGTTGGGGCTGCCTCGTCCTGCCATGGTGTGCACCGACACTGTTTATACATACAGTTATTTTGCAGGTGCCCCGGATAAATGACAACAACTGCTGGTCGACCGGGTGCAAAAAGGGTTTTCGTGGGGATCTCTAGCTTGATCGCGGCGCTACATTTCGTTTACATAGACAAAATGAGAACTGGATCACGGAAATCATCATGAGACCCACCACTTCCCGCTGGCTGTTTATCGGTCTGCTTGCGCTGGTTATCTGGCGTCTGCTTCCGCTCTCCACCGAGCAGGAGATGGCTGCCGCCAACCGTGCCTGGCGTACCGGTCACTTCGATGAGGCGACCCGGATCTGGTCGCCACTGGCCGATCAAGGCCAACCTCGGGCGCAAGCCCTGATGGGCTGGAGTCATGAGGTGGGGCAGGGGAGCGAGCAGGATATCCATCAGGCCATCAGCCTCTATCGCCAGTCGGCGCAGGCAGGGGATCCCTTCGGCCAATATCGGCTGGCAGAGCTCTATCTGCGCGGTGTTGGGGTCAAGCGAGATCTGCGCCAAGCCTTTCACTGGATGGATCAGGCTGCCCGCAATGGTGATGTCCCGGCCATGCTGAAAGTCGGCGTCCTTCATCTGATGGGGGTCAGCGGCAGGGTCGATCTGCCTCAGGCGAAGCAGTGGCTCTATCAGGCGGCACAAAAGGGCAACAAGCTGGCGCTTCAGGTGCTGCAAGAGCTGGCGCTGGCCGAGGAGGGGAGCAGTGACTTTGACTTCAACTGGCAATCCCTGCTTGGTGAATAGTCGGCAGGCGACTCATTTGACTGTAGAAAATATCTGCAAATCCGATACAGCACGCCCGACTTCTGGTAGCATGGGGGCCGTTTTGGCTTGGTTTGTCATGTTAGACATGCTGTTTGCGTGTCAGGCCGTCTTCGCAAAGTGCTGTGGAGAACCAGAACATCACCTTTTTGAATCTCTTTTCCATCCCGCATGTGACCTTTGGTAGGGGTCACCACTGTATAAGGAAACACATAATGCCAATCATTACTCTGCCTGACGGCAGCCAACGTCAATTTGCCCACTCTGTTTCCGTCATGGATGTGGCTGCGGACATCGGTCCCGGTCTCGCCAAGGCGTGCATTGCCGGTCGGGTAAACGGTGAACTGGTGGATGCGTGCGAGCTGATCGAAGCCGATGCAGCGCTGGCCATCATCACTGCCAAAGACGAAGAAGGTCTGGACATCCTGCGCCACTCCTGCGCCCACTTGCTGGGTCATGCTATCAAGCAACTTTGGCCCCAGACCAAGATGGCCATCGGTCCTGTCATCGACAACGGCTTCTACTATGACGTTGATCTTGACCGTACCTTGACCGATGAAGATCTGGCTGCCCTGGAAGAGCGCATGCTGGCGCTGGTAGCCAAGGATTACGACGTCATCAAGAAGAAAGTCTCTTGGCAAGAAGCGCGCGATGTATTCGAGGCGCGCGGCGAGTCTTACAAAGTCGAAATCCTGGATCAGAACATTGCCCGTGATGACCAGCCAGGTCTCTATCATCACGAAGAGTACATTGACATGTGTCGCGGCCCGCACGTGCCCAACATGCGTCACTGCCACCACTTCAAGTTGCTGAAGATGTCCGGCGCCTACTGGCGTGGCGACTCCAACAACAAGATGCTGCAGCGTATCTACGGTACCGCCTGGGCTGACAAGAAGCAACTCAAGGCCTATCTGCAGCGTCTGGAAGAGGCCGCCAAGCGCGACCACCGCAAGATCGGCAAGCAGCTCGACCTGTATCACATGCAGGAAGAAGCACCCGGTATGGTGTTCTGGCACAACGATGGCTGGACCATCTTCCGTGAGCTGGAAACCTTTATCCGCGGCAAGCTCAAAGAGTACGACTATCAGGAAGTGAAAGGTCCGTTCATGATGGACCGCGTCCTGTGGGAGCGTTCAGGTCACTGGGAGAAGTATGCCCAGGCCATGTTCACCACCCAGTCCGAAAACCGCGAGTACGCCATCAAGCCGATGAACTGCCCGGGTCACGTCCAGATTTTCAACCAGGGTCTGAAGTCCTACCGCGATCTGCCGCTGCGTATGGCCGAGTTTGGTTCCTGCCACCGCAACGAGCCGTCCGGTTCCCTGCACGGTCTGATGCGGGTGCGCGGTTTCACTCAGGATGACGCTCACATCTTCTGTACCGAAGAGCAGATCATGGAAGAGGTCTCCGGCTGTATTCGTATGGTCTATGACGTCTACGGTACCTTTGGCTTCGAGAACATCGTGGTCAAGCTATCCACTCGTCCCGAGCAGCGTATCGGCTCTGACGAGATGTGGGATCGCGCCGAGAAAGCGCTGGCCGAAGCGCTGGAGCTCAACGGTCTGAAGTACGATTTGCAGCCGGGTGAAGGGGCGTTCTACGGTCCAAAAATTGAATTTACCCTGCACGATTGCCTTGATCGTGCGTGGCAATGTGGTACCGTGCAGCTCGACTTTGCCCTGCCTGGTCGTCTGGGTGCCACTTATGTGGGCGAAAACAACGATCGCCATGTACCTGTGATGATCCACCGGGCCATCTTGGGTTCTATCGAGCGCTTCATCGGTATTCTGACTGAAGAGTACGCCGGTCTGTTCCCGACCTGGTTGGCTCCGACTCAGGCTGTGGTCATGAATATCACGGACAATCAGGCCGATTATGCGGTGAAAGTAGCCAAAGCATTGAATGATGCGGGCCTTCGCGCAAAAGCGGACTTGAGAAATGAGAAGATTGGCTTTAAAATCCGCGAGCATACTTTGAAGCGAGTACCTTTCATGCTGGTCTGCGGCGATAAAGAAGTTGAAGCCGGTAAGATTGCAGTACGGACTCGTAAAGGGGCTGACCTGGGCACTTATCCTGTTGAAGAGTTCATCGCTCTGCTGACCCAGGAAGTTCAGACCCGCGGACAAAAGAAAGTGGAGGAATAAGCTATAAAAGGCGGAAAAAAACTGGGCAAGCAACCGCAAGCCCGCGCTCACCGGATCAATGAAGAGATCCGTCTGAAAGAAGTTCGTTTGGCTGGTCTGGATGGCGAAGCTCTTGGCATCGTATCTATCCAGGAAGCACTGAACTTGGCCGCAGAGGCCGAAGTGGATCTGGTCGAGATCAGTCCGAACGCCGAGCCGCCCGTTTGCCGGATCATGGATTACGGCAAATTCCTCTACGAAAAGAGCAAAACCACCAAAGAACAGAAGAAAAAGCAGAAAGTCGTCCAGGTCAAGGAGATCAAATTCCGTCCTGGCACTGACGAAGGCGACTATCAGGTAAAACTACGCAACCTGGTTCGCTTTCTGGAAGACGGGGACAAGGCTAAGGTCACCCTGCGCTTCCGTGGTCGTGAAATGGCACACCAGGATCTTGGTATCAAGGTTCTTGAGCGCGTCAAGAACGATCTGGAAGAGTTAGCCGTAGTCGAATCGTTCCCGAAAGTCGAAGGCCGTCAAGCTGTGATGGTCCTCGCACCTAAGAAGAAATCTTAAGGCCCACAAGAAATTGACTCATGGGGCTCGCTCCATGAGTCGGTTCGCCTTGCGATTTTGTTGTCACTCACAATGCGGAGTATGAAATGCCGAAGATGAAAACCAACCGGGGCGCCGCAAAGCGCTTCAAGAAGACTGGCTCAGGTCGCTTCAAGTGCAAGCACAACCACCTGCGTCACATCCTGACCAAGAAGAGCAGTAAGCGTAAGCGTCAGCTGGGACCGAAGTTCTTTGTTTCCGCTGCCGACCACAAACGTGTTGTCGCTTGTCTGCCGTACGCATAAGGGGGGATGTGAAAAATGCCAAGAGTTAAACGTGGTGTGACTGCTCGTGCTCGTCACAAGAAAGTAATGAAAGCCGCCAAGGGTTACTACGGCGCCCGTTCCCGTGTTTACCGCGTAGCGGTACAAGCGGTAACCAAAGCTGGTCAGTATGCCTACCGTGACCGTCGCCAGAAAAAGCGTCAATTCCGTCAGCTGTGGATTGCGCGTATCAACGCTGCTGCCCGTCAGAACGGTCTGTCCTACAGCCGTCTGATCAACGGTCTGAAGAAGGCTTCTATCGAGATCGATCGCAAGATCCTGTCCGATATCGCCGTTCACGACAAGCTGGCTTTCACCGCCCTGGTTGAAAAAGCTAAAGCAGCTCTGGTCTAATTCCAGCACTGTTATAAAAAATAAAGGAGGCTTAGGCCTCCTTTTTTGTATCTGTTGTCCCGTCCTGAATATGGTTTACACCTTTCCCCCCCAATACATGGAGAACCCGATGGGACAAGGTGTGAAACGAACACAGCGCGATTACTCACTGACTTTTAAACTGGCACTGGTCGAGCAGATTGAAAAAGGCGAGCTCAGTTGCCAGCA